>CAIXHJ010000426.1 GCA_903919165.1 uncultured Holophagaceae bacterium | reverse complement strand
TCCAAAGCTTAGTGGGGCGCGCGCTGTCCCTGGGCCGGGGCTTGGTCGGCATGGCTGCTATGCCGATGAAAGACAAACATCAGCCGCAGATGGGCGCAGATAAAACAATCTCCTTCATCCTTCATCTGCGACATCTGCAGATAAAATTCAAAAGACCGACCAGCCGGTGCGGGTGGTGAAGCGGTCCATGGCCTCGACGCCGGCCACACTGTTGCCGTAGGGATCGAGGGCGGGACTCCACACGCAGAGGACGCCGCGCTCGGGCAGCACCGCGAGGATCCCGCCGCCCACACCGCTCTTGCCGGGCAGGCCCACGCGGTAGGCGAAGTCGCCGGCGGCGTCATAGGTGCCGCAGGTGAGCATGATCGAATTGATGCGCTTGGACTCGCTGCGGGTCAGCAGGCGCGACCCGTCCGTCCGCAGGCCGTGGCTGCCCAGGAAGAGGCCCGCCCTGGCGAGATCACCGCAGCTCATGGTGAGGCTGCACTGGCGGAAGTAGTGGTCGAGCACGCGTTCCACCGGGTTCTCCAGGTTGCCGCAGCTGGCCATGAAGTGGGCCAGGGCCGCGTTGCGGTGGCCATGCTCGGCCTCGGAGGCCGCCACCTCCGGATCGATGCCCACAGCCGGATTGCCGCTTTCGGCGCGCAGGAATTCCCGCAGGGTGCCCAGCGAATCCCCGGTCAGCGAGAGCAGCCGATCGATGAGGATGAGGGCCCCGGCATTGATGAAGGGGTTCCGCGGGATGCCCTTTTCGTACTCGAGCTGCACCAGCGAGTTGAAGGGGTTGCCTGAGGGCTCCCGGCCCACGCGCTTCCAGAGCGCCTCGCCGTCCCGGGCCAGCACCAGGGCCAGGGAGAAGGCCTTGGAGATGCTCTGGATGGAGAAGGGCATTCGCCAGTCGCCGCTGCCGTAGAGCTGCCCGTCCGTCGTGGCGAGGGCGATGCCGAACCGCGTCGGATCTACCGCCGCCAGCGCCGGGATGTAGTCCGCCACCTTCCCCTGCACCGCGAAGGGCGCCGCTTCACCGGCCAGGTCATCGAGGAGCGCTTGAAGATCCATGGAACCGAGCATAGCCACAGATGAGCTCAGAGGAACTCAGATGAACCGGTTCTATTCCTATCCGTGTTTATCTGTGTTCATCTGTGGCTGAATGGTTCTCATATGGGAGTGGACATGACGCCCCTCGCCGCTGACCTCCTGGTGCTGTTCCGCCGCGACCTACGCTGCTTCATCCGCGAGATTGAGTTGTTCCCGGATGACGCGTCCCTCTGGCGCACCATGCCAGGCATCAGCAACAGCGCCGGGAACCTCGCGCTTCACGTGGCGGGGAATCTCAGGCACTTCATTGGTGCGACCCTGAGCGGGACGGGCTACGTCCGCCAGCGGGAGAAGGAGTTCGCCCAGCGGGAGGGGAGCCGGGCCGCCTTGGTGGCCGGGCTGGAGGCCGCTCTGTTGGATGTGGAAACGGGCCTGCGCCACTTGCACCCGGAGGCCCTGGCCGAACCCTTTCCCGTGCCTGTCGGCGGCCTGCATCCAACCACCGGACGCCTCCTGCTGTCCCTCTCCGCGCACCTGGCCTTCCATCTGGGCCAGGCGGGCTACCTGCGCCGGGCTCTCACGGGCGATGGGAGATCGACGGAAGCCATGTCCATCAAGGAGCTCGTGCCTTGAGCCGCCCTGCCGAGAGAGGCAAAATCGTCATCAGATCCTGAAGGAGGTTCCATGTCATTCACCGGGAATGTGGCACTCGTCACCGGGGCCAGCCGAGGCATCGGCGCGGCCGTGGCCAAAGCGCTGGCTGCCAGGGGCGCGGCCGTGGCGGTCAACTATTTCGGTTCGGAGGAGGCCGCCCACAACGTCGTGACAAAGATCCAGGCCGCGGGCGGGCGGGCCATGGCCGTCAAAGCCGATGCTCGGGACCGAGCCCAGGTGGAGATCATGGCCGCCACCGTGAAGGCGCAATTCGGCCCCGTCGGGATTCTGGTGTTGAACGCGTCCATCGGCTTTCCCATGGCTGGAATCCTCGAGTACCCCTGGGAGGCCTTCCAGGCCAAACTGCTCGGGGAACTGGGAGCCGCCTTCCACGGCTGCCGGGCCGTGGCGCCTCAGATGCTTGAGCGCAAGGGCGGCTCCATCGTGGCCATCACCAGCGGGCTGGCCCGGAATCCCGGCTGGGGCTTCTGTGCCCACAGTGCCGCCAAAGCAGGGCTGGAGGGCTTCGTGAGGGCCCTGGCCTTCGAACTGGGTCCCATGGGCATCCGTGTGAACTCCGTCGCTCCCGGCCTCACCCTGACGGACGCCACGGCCAACATCCCCGATAAGCACAAACAGGCGGCTGCGGTGCACGCCCCCCTGCGCCGCAATGGCGAGGCCAAGGATGTGGCCGAGGCTGTGGTGGGCCTTCTGCAGGCGGGCTTCGTCACCGGCGCCACACTCCCCGTCAATGGCGGCGGCTACGTCTTCTGATCCTCCCGAGGTGTCCATGCCCATCACCGTTCGCTCCGGGGTGATCCTCGGCCTCAGCGTGGCCGCCTGGAGCTTCATCATGGGCTTCACGGGTTGGTACAAGCAGCCGAGCTTATGGATTCTTGCCTGGCTGGTCGTGCCCATGCAGATTGGAATCCTGCTCTGGACCCTGCGGGACCTGGCCCCCACCACCGGCTATGGCCGCCAGGTATGGAACGGCGTCAGCATCTCCCTGCTGGGCTCGATGATCATCTACGCGGCCAGCATCCTCTCCACCACGATGCTGTTCCCGCACTACTTCCAGGATCTCGAAACACTGGGCCGTCAGATCATGGCCAAGCAGGGCCTGAGCCCCGCGCAGATCGAGGCCGCCGTGCGGGCCCAGGCCCCCATGCAGACACCCCGCGCCAGCGCCATGGCCGGCGCCATCGGCACTGTGGTGACGGGCTTCCTCACCTCGGTGGTCGCAGCGGGGTGGCTGCGGAAGAAGTGAATCACCGCTCGATTCGGATCTCCGCCACAAGATCCAGCGGAAACCTCCGTCCCGCTTGGGCGTCATCGAGGCAACGCAGCACCCAGCCGGAGCGCAGGGAGGAGGCGGCCAGTTCCTCGCGGGTGAACCAGTGGCAGCGGAGGATGTCGGGATCCTCTGGAATGGCCACGGCATTCTCGGGCACGGTGCCCGTGAAGCACACGCGAAAGTAGTCGCTGCCGTCGGCGGCCTTTAGCGGATAGAGCCCCACGATGGCCTCGGGCGTGAAGGCAAGGCCCGTCTCCTCGCGCACCTCGCGACGCACGGCATCGAGGACCGATTCACCGGGTTCCACGTGGCCCGCCGGCTGGTTGATGACGGGCAGGCCCGTTCCCTTGTCGGGCTCTTCGACCACGAGGAAGCGATCCTGGCGCTCGATGATCGCAGCGACGGTGAGTGCCCACATTAGGCGGGCAGGAAGAGGTAGAACCCGTTGATGAAGGTGACGATCCCCACCACGCCCACGAGGAGGCCCACGTAGTAGACCGGCTTCTGCTTCAGCAGGGCGGCGATGGAGGACAGCAGGATGCCGATCTGAAGGAAAATCACCGCCAGCCCGAAAGCAGCGCCGTGCTTCTGGGCATCGGCCTTGGCATCCTCAAAGCCGCGGGCCACTTTCTGGATCTCGGCCTTCTCGCCGTCGTACTTGGCGACCTTCTTCTCCACGTCGGCAAGGCTCTTCTCCAGCACCGGCACGGCGGTCCTCGGCGCCAGCTCCATTTCCCGCTTGAGGCGCAGGGCCTCGAGTTCATAGATGTTCCCCTTGATGCCCTTGGCCTGGTAATAGGCCCACTGATCCGAGGCCATGCTCTGGTTCAGGACAGTCCTGGTGGAGTGGCCGCCGCCCTTGAAGGTGGCCAGCGTCGCGCACACCGCCAGGATCACAGTGGTGAGGGCCAGCAGGTTCAGCCAGGGTTCTTTCTTTTCATCAGCCATAGACGCTCCATCGTGGAACCTATGATTACCACAGGATCCTACCCGGCCGCTTGACCCACCCCTGGAGTGGCCTATGGTGAACCTCGGAGGCCACCGGGATGTGCGTGGTCTGTCGCAGTCCTCCTCCGATCCGTCGGGTTTTCCCGTTCCCCAGGACGGGCAAGCGTTGTCCGCCCCTTCCAAGCCCGACCCAAGGAGGATTCCCATGCTGAATCGCTCTGCGCTTTGTGTCGGGATCAACTGGTACCAGCACTTTCCTCCGGCCACCCTGCATGGATGTGTGAACGACGCCCATGACATGGCCTCGCTGCTGAAGGATGTGCTGGGCTTCAAGGATTCCGATATCACCCTGATGACTGATCAGGCCGCCACCAAAGTCGACATCCTGCAGGAGTTGCGGCGCATGGTGGGGGGTGCCCTGGCCGGTCGCTACAACCACCTGGTCTTCAGCTTCTCAGGCTACGGCACCCAGGTGCCGGACCTCAATCTCGATGAATTCGACCGGGCTGATGACGCCTTCTGTCCCCATGATCTGGCCCGGCTGGGTTCAGGCTGGGACCGAGATCACCTCATCGTGGACGACGAACTTCACGATCTCTTCGTACAACTCCCCTCGACCGTGCTCCTGGAGTTGTTCTTCGACACCTGCCACAGCGGCATGGGGGTGGGGCCCATGGACCTGCTTATGGTCCGAAGCCCCCGGTACTTGGCGCCTCCCACCGTCGAGGGCTTCCGCGAGATCGAGTACCGGCACGCCCGGCCGGCCCATCAGAAGCTGCTGGAAAAGGGCCTGTCGCACCACATTCTGTGGACCGCCTGCCACGAGAGCCAGACCGCCGCGGATGCCCTTCTGGAGGGTGCCTGGCACGGTGCTTTCACCTGGCATTTCTGCAAGGAAGCCCGGGCCAGCGGCAACCTCTTCTCCCGCGCCAAGGTGCTGGCCAAGGTCCGCTCAGACCTCCATGCGGCTCACTTCACCCAGACTCCGCAGTTGTACTGCGAATCCATTATTCGCCACGCCGTGCTGAAGGCCGAGGCCCTGCCCGTGGACCTAGGCCCCCTGCCCACGGTGATGCCGAGTTAAGAGTTTGTTTCGTCAAAGGCAGGCCCAGCAGGGCGCCACAAGGCGCCCTGGTACCTTTAACGCGGAACGTTCCAGCAGAGGGATCGGTTCAAGGTCATTCCCATCCCCGAAAATCCAGCCGGTACCGCTGCCGGAGTTCCCGGCGAGTGCCGGGGAAGACATCGGCCCGCCGCGCCTGCTCCTCTGCATCCCGGAGTTGGCTGCGGAGTTGGTCTGCGGCCTGGCGCAGCGCGGCGGTCCTGGCTTCGTGTCCCCTCACGGGGCCGCCCTGGAGGGCGTCCTTCTCCCACAGCGCATAGAAGTTCCGGTCGAAGGTGCCGACCACCTTTCCGTCCCAGTCGTAGGCCAGGAACGAGGCGAAGGCCGATTCCATCTGGTCCGAGACGCGGGCCAGAGCCGCCAACTGGGCCGCGTAGCGCTTCGTTCCCTCCTCCCGGATCCGATCAGCCTCACTGACGCCAGCCCCCGGCAGGAGGATCTTCATCCCGTCATTGGAGGGCGGCGCGAAGGCCAGCTGCAGGGGGCGGCCCTCCATCAACGCCTTGGCATGGTCGATGGCGATGGCGAAGTTCAGCCCCTGGCTGCCGCGGAAGCCCATGGTGTTGATGCCGATGACGCGGCCCGCATGATTGATGAGTGGACCGCCGCTGTTGCCCGGGTTGAGCGCGGTGTCGGTCTGGAGCACCACCACCTTGTCCACCTGGCGGAGACTGCTGACGATGCCACGGGTCACCGTGTTCTGGAAGACTCCGAGGGGCGTCCCGATGGCGAGCACCTCTTGGCCCTGACGCACCTCCTGGACAGTGCCAAGGGGCAGAAAGACATGGTCGGGGCCGGGCTGCATGAGCTGGAGCACGGCGAGATCGTAATCCGGGGCCGTGGCGGGGATCCTCGCATCCACCGTGCTGTTGTCGGAAAGGCGCAGCTTTACATAGCTCTGGCCGACGACCACGTGATGGTTCGTGATGAGCCGGTTGCGGTCCACGAAAAAGGCGCTACCGCGACCCGACGAGGTCTCCACCACCACGACGGCGGGCATGGCCTTGGCCACAATGTCCTCGGTTGAGGAGGCTGGAGCCGTACCCGCAGGTGTCTCGTGCTGGATCGCGGGAACGGAGTCGGCGGGCTTCAACACAGGCGTCTGGTTTGGGGGCGCCGGTGCGGGCTTCCGCCCCTGCATCCACAGTGCGAGGCCCGCGCCGCCCGCGCCCGCGAGTGCCACGGCCAGGATGAGGAGAAGGCCCTGGGTCCACGACCGCATGAGTGCTCCCGAAGGTGAATGGTCCATCCTGAGGCCATCTCATGCCCTTAAACAAGCACGGCGCCTTGCGGCGCCGTGCTAACTGAAAGGCGAAGCGTTTCAATAGAGATCAACCTTGTTCAGTAGCGGTAGTGATCGCTCTTGTAGGGCCCCTCTACCGGCACGCCGATGTACTCGGCCTGCTCGGGACGGAGGGCGGTAAGACGTGCGTTCAGCGTCTGCAGCTGGAGGCGCGCCACCTGTTCATCGAGGTGCTTGGGCAGAGTGTAGACGCCGATCGGATAGTCGCCCTTCTTCGTCCACAGCTCGATCTGGGCCAGGGTCTGATTGGCGAAGCTGCTGCTCATCACGTAGCTGGGATGGCCCGTGCCGCAACCCAGGTTCACGAGGCGGCCCTTGGCCAAGAGGATGATGCGGTGGCCGTCAGGAAAGATCACGTGGTCCACCTGGGGCTTGATCTCCTCCCACTGGTACTTCTCGAGGCTCGCCACATCGATCTCGCTGTCGAAGTGGCCGATGTTGCACACGATGGCGTTGTGCTTCATGCGGGCCATGTGGTCGTGGGTGATGACGCGCAGGTTGCCCGTGGCGGTGACGAAGATATCACCCTTGTCGGCGGCCTCGTCCATGGTGACGACGCGGTAGCCCTCCATGGCGGCCTGCAGGGCGCAGATGGGATCGATCTCGGTGACCCACACCTGGGCGGACAACGCGCAAAGGGCCTGGGCACAGCCCTTGCCCACGTCGCCGTAGCCGCAGACCACGGCGATCTTGCCGGCGACCATCACGTCCGTGGCGCGCTTGATGGCATCCACCAGGGACTCGCGGCAGCCGTAGAGGTTGTCGAACTTGCTCTTGGTGACGCTGTCGTTGACGTTGATGGCGGGGAACTTCAACTCGCCCTTCCTGGCCATGTCATACAGCCGATGCACGCCAGTGGTGGTCTCTTCCGTCACGCCCTGGATCTTGGCCAGCTGGGTCGCGTACCAGCCCGGCTTCTCGGCAAGGCGCTTGCGGATGGCAGCGAAGAGCACGGTGGCTTCCTCGCTGTCGGGATGGTCGAGAACGTGCAGGTCCTGCTCGGCCCTGGCGCCCAGGTGCAGCAGCAGAGTGGCGTCGCCACCATCATCGAGAATCATGTTCGCGCCGCCCTCGAAGTCGAAGATGCGGTGCGTGTACTCCCAGTAGTCTGGGAGGGTCTCGCCCTTCACGGCGAAGACCGGCGTGCCTCCCGCCGCGATGGCGGCGGCGGCGTGATCTTGAGTGCTGAAGATGTTGCAGCTGGCCCAGCGCACCTTGGCACCCAGCGCCCTGAGCGTCTCGATGAGCACAGCGGTCTGGATGGTCATGTGCAGGGAACCCGCGATACGCGCGCCCTTGAGCGGCTGTTGAGCGGCGTACTCCTTGCGGATGGCCATGAGGGCGGGCATCTCCCCCTCGGCGATGGCGATCTCCTTGCGGCCCCAGGCGGCAAGGGCAAGATCGGCGACGATGAAGTCGGCGGCGGCGACGGTCATGGGACCTCCTCGAAGGGCCGGGCGACGGGGGAAGGTCCACCTCATCGACCCGGTTCAGGGTTGAGGTGAGCGCCGTTCCTAGAGGGAAGCGTCCGAGCCTGAGATCCCATGCAGCCGAGCTGCCGGGTCCTGCAGCGCTCCTCGGACATGTCCAGGATAAGCGGTTCTGACAGGGAGTTGGGTGGGCGTTTTTGGCAGTGCAATTGGATATGTCATCTTGCAAAATTTATTCGAAATTTTATTATAAATAATAAATATAGAAATAAAATGAGTTAATAAAAATTTCAATAATTTTGTCATTTTTTAATAACTAATTTTTTTAAAATATAAAATTTAGAAAAGCAAATAAAGGACTTATCAACTGGCACAACTCTCGATTGGATGGCCTTGCCTGAAAGGAGGCAAATATGTCCAATCCCTTCACTTCCTTGGCCATGGCGCTCGTCCTCGCCCTCCCCCTCTCGGCCGCACCCGATCGCGCCCCCCGGGCGCCTCAGCGGCCGGTGAACCTCAACACGGCGACTGTGACCGAGTTGATGCAACTGCCCCGCATCGGGCAGAAGACGGCCGAACGGATCATCGCGTTCCGGAAACAACACGGTGGCTTCCAGCGGCCTGAAGAACTGATGAACGTCAAGGGCATCGGCGAGAAGTCCTTCGCCAAGCTCAAACCCTTCCTGGCCATTTCCCCCGCGCCGCATCCTGCGGTCCGGACGAAGTAGGGGGCGATCATGGCTCCGGCCTTCGGACCATTCAACCAGCAAGGCACCTCCCTGCTGGAACTCACCGTGGTCATGGCCGTGACTGCGATCCTCGGTGCGACATCTGTGCTCTGCCTTGACATCGGAAGCACCGAATTGACTTCAGCCCACCAGGAGATTGTCGGGAGCCTCTATCAGGCCTTCGCCCTGGCTCGCGCCCGGGGCACCGACGTCAAAGTGGCGCTGGGCCAAGCCAGTGGCGCGGGCGAGCATCTGCCCGTGCAACTCGGCCGCAAAGTGCGGTGGGGCAAACCCGATGCCATCCCCCTGCCCCCGGACATGGATGCGCCCGTGGTGGCGGCCAAGACCGGGGAAGCCCATCCCATCATCACCGTGACGCCGAGGCACACGACGCTGGCGAGCGCCTGGTTCCTGAACGATGGCCAGGAAGCCCTGTGCATGCGCCTCTCCGGGCAAGGCCATATTCAAGTGCTGCGTTGGCGCAGAGATCTCAAGAAGTGGACGAGGGTATGATGCTCAACGCCAAATCGATCATTCTTCAGCATGTGACCCGGGCCGCGTCCATACTCCTGCCCTCGCCCATCCGCTCACCCCTCCGGGCCGCCCGGGCCGAGTTGAACCGAAGCCTCCACCTGGCCTTCCGGCTGGCCTCCCTGCACCAACGGGCCGTGGTGTTGGAACCCTATCGCCAGGCCACGGAGGGGCGGATCTCCGTGAGACTGCCCCAGGGCGTCCGCTGGGGGAGGCCCGCTGCCGTTCCCCTCCCGCCGAACCTCATTGACAGCGGCTGGTGGGGCGGCCGGCCGCGTCCCATCACCGTCATGCCGCAACAGCGGGCCTCGGCGAATGTGTGGTTCCTCCACCACGGCCGTGAAACCCTCTGTCTCCGCCTGGACCTGTCGGGGTCCGTGGAACTCCTCTGCTACCGGCCTCTGCTGGGCGCCTGGGTCGATTGCTGATTCGACACTCTCCGGAACTCTCCATGCGCATTTTCGATCTCTCTCCCGATCAGCGTCCCCGCGAACGCCTGCTGGCCGGGCAGGGTGAAGGCCTGGCCGATGCCGAACTCCTGGCCCTGCTCTGGGGCACAGGACGCCAGGGCCAGAATGCCGTGGAATTGGCGCAAGCGGTGCTCGGCCGCACCGGTGGCCTCGCTGGCCTTCTGGGGCTGGGCCTGCACGACTGGCTGGATCAGCCGGGCCTGGGCCCGGCGAAAGTCGGCCAGCTGTGGGCCGCGCTGGAACTGACAAGACGCGCCCAGCGCAGCGCCGAACGACCTCGAATCACCAGCCCCCGAGCCGCCGGCGCCTACCTCCTGCCGCGCTGCCAAGGCTGGACCGAGGAGCGCTTCGGTCTGCTCGCCCTGAACGCCAAGGGCGACCTCCTGGCCGAGCGCATCCTCAGCCAGGGAACCTCCACGGCGACCCTCATCAGTCCCCGGGAGTTCTTCCGCGAGGCTTTGCGCTACGGCGCCACCTCTGCCTTGGCCTACCACAATCATCCCAGCGGCGATCCCACGCCCAGCCGCGAGGACACGCAATTGACCCGGCGCCTGCAAGCCGCAGGTGATTCCCTGGGGGTACCTCTCGCCGATCACCTGATCCTGGGGCAGGACCGCTACCACAGCTTCCGGGCGGCGGAGGGATGGGACCAACGGGCCTAAGTCGATGTGAATGGTACCTTCCTTCGTTTTGATGGAGTTCTTTCAACCTGAAATTGAATGATTTGAACCTAAATATTAAAAATATTATATTTAATAAATGGACTTGATATTGCTTATCCGTAGGTATGCATGACTGGCGGCAATCTGCCACCCGTCCAACTCCACCGATCCGGTGGTTAACGGAGTTCGTATGAAGTTCCTTCCATTTCTTCCCCTCGCATTGGCCCTGTCCCTCCCCCTGTCCGCCCAGACTGCCAAGGGCCCCACCTTCGGGTTTTCGGCCCAGATCAACGCGCCCCTAGGAAATCTAAAAGATGACACGGACAAGACCGTCGGGGGCGGCGCCAGCTTCCTGGTCCAATGGAACCTTTCCGGTGGCCATGCCATCCGCCCTCGCTTAGACCTGAACGTATTTAATGTCTCGGTGTATGAACCCAGCCACAGCAACTACCGGGAGTCTCGGGACCTGAGCGCCGTGGGCCTCGGCGTGGACTACCTGTATTACGTGGGTGGCATGCCAAAGGGCCTATACCTCACGGCTGGCGCAGGAGCCACTCGCTGGGATCTTTCGTACACCACCAGCGACCGAGTGGGGAACGGTTTCTCCTCCAGCTATGACCGGTCCAAGAACACCACCAGCCTCAGTCTGGCCGCCGGCCTGGGCTGGCAGTTCACGCGCGTCATCGGCCTGGAGGCCCGCTTTGTGCATGCCCCGTACAAGGCCTTCGATCTGAACAACCCAACTTCGACGACCCGCACCGACGTGAACCGGGACGGTGACTTCCTGCAACTCGCCGCAACATTCCGCTGGTAACAGGAAGGTCCATCGCGGGATCCGTCGCCGCTCGCACTGTCGTTTCGAATTCCACTCCCTTGGACGACCTGGTTCCGGCATGGCAGAATTTGAGCATCCGGAGGGTTGGCCGAGTGGTTGATGGCGCCAGTCTTGAAAACTGGAGACGTGAAAGCGTTCGGGGGTTCGAATCCCTCACCCTCCGCCAAGTAGTCTGCAGGTGCAGCACTGATCCCCAGGCCCTTCGAGCCATGCCCCCCATAGCGCGGCTCCCAGGCACTGAGGATTCACATGGAGAGGGTGCATCTCTCCCCGGAAACATCCCTGAATCCCCGATTCTCTCCGGCGGTCCAGAAGCAGGTGGATTTCTGAGATCTCAGGCGATTGCGGCCTTTGGCTCAAAGCCAAGGACCTGCCGCTGTTCCGCCCAATCCATGGGAGTTTCCTGAGCAATCGCTGGACCGCAAGCTGCTTCGGTTAACGACCTTCCAGAATGGCCTCTACGATGTCCAGGGCTAGCCAAGTCTATGGCAGGTGCCTAGCCACATGCTGGCCCGAGAGCCCATTCGTCCTGGCAACCTCCTCGCGAGACTTGGCCTAGCCGGAGATCAATAAGTCGTACCAAAGCCTCCCCCGTGCCACCGCCTGGATCAAGGGGCTTGTCCCGATGGGCTTCCCCAGAACCCTCGGGGTCTGGGGATGACATGCCGCAACCCTCGTCCACTCTATTTAAACCTGGTTTCCGTGTTCACCCGAATAGGACCAAGGCTCGGAGGTAACAGTAGGGCCTCAGAAGGCTATGTTCTGGACGTCAAGAACTGTTCCGATGACTCACCCGATCCATCTCCTGGTGAATCCTGACAGGGACAACTACCCATGGTCCTCATCGGCCCTCATCATGACCCTTGTCATGACTCTTGTC
>CAIXHJ010000425.1 GCA_903919165.1 uncultured Holophagaceae bacterium | reverse complement strand
GCAATGGGGCTAGGATGAAATCTCTTCTTGTCAGCTGGCGAAATACGGATGGGTAATTGGAGAGATGGCGATGATCCGAGGCATCTTCTGCACGTTCATACTTGCCTGCGCCGCGTTTGTCCTGGGCGCCCAGGAACCCACCATCCTGGATGCGCCGGGCATCCGCCAGGCCATGGCCACTGACAGGGACAGATCCCTGCCCGCGGATGCCACGCCCAAGGCCGGGGAAGGCGCCAGGCCGTCCCCCAGGGAAGGCGATGCGGAGCTCCAGCTCAAGAAGGATGAACGCCAGCGGCAGGCCCAGGAGATCCGGGCCCTCAAGCGGAAGGAGGGCGGGCCCCGGCGCTTCGGCCAGGATCTGTTCGACAGCCGGGAGGAGCTGCTCGATGCGGCCGAGGGCGGCATCGGCGAGGACTATGTGCTGGGGGTCGGGGACCAGATGCTGGTGGCCGGCTTCGGCAGCGCCACCTTCGAGGTGCCCGCCCTGGTGAACGGGCGCGGCGAAGTGCTCATCCCCAAGGTGGGCAGCGTGCCGGTGGCGGGACTCAGCCTGGGGCGGGCCAAGGCGGCCATCCAGGCCAAGGTGAACCGGGTGCTGGCGGGCACCTCCGTGGACCTGGCCGTGACCAAGCTCCGCCAGGTGCGGGTCTTCGTGCTGGGCGAAGTCTACAAGCCGGGCAGTTTCCTGGTGCCCAGTCTGAGCAGCCTGGTGAATGTGCTGGGCCTGGCCGGAGGGCCCACGGCCCTGGGCAGCTTCCGGCAGATCCGCGTGATGCGGGGCGGGAAGGTGCTGCACGAGGTGGATCTCTATCCGCTGCGGGCGGAGGGGAAGGGCAATCTCAATGTCTCCCTCCAGTCGGGCGATACGATCTTCGTGCCGCTGATCGTCAATCCGGTGCTGCTCGAGGGCAGCTTCCTGCGGGTGGCGGGCCGGGAAACGGGAAAGCGTTCGGGCCTGGACCGCGTCGTCGACCCGAGACTGGAGAGACACGTCCGGAATGGCAAGAAGGCGCTGGATCCGGGCCTGGACCGTGCCAACGAACCGAGCCCCGGAATCCAAACCCGGGATGACAGGAAGGCGCTGGATCCGGGTCCGGATCGTGCCGCTGACCCGAACCTGGCGGGCCAGGCCCGGGAAGGCAGGAAGGCGCCGGATTCGAACCTGGGCCAGAACGGGCTGTCCCAGCCAAGAGACCGCTTGGCCAACCCGAACGATCCGGCGGGCGCTGAGGAGGACACCGAAGGCGGACCCCAGGATGCGCGTGCAGAGGATGCTCTGCCCTCCATGCAGTTCGAGCTGCTGCCGGGGGAGACCGCCCAGGATGCGCTCCGCTTCGCGGGGCGGCTGCTGCCCAATGCCTACGCGGATGGCTTGACCCTGCGGCGCCAGAATCCCAACGGGGTGACCACGGTGCTCGACCTGGCCCTGGACCAGCTGGGCGGCTGCCAGCTGCTGGCTGGGGACGTGCTGAGCGCCTTGCCCCGGCGCGATCGCCTGGAGGCCCTGGTTTACGTGGTGGGCTGGGCGCGGGTGCCGGGCACCTTCGCCCGGACGGAAGGGCTGCGGGTGGGCGATCTGCTGAAGCGCCAGGCCCAGGTCATGCCGGACACCTACCTGTACCGGGGGGACATCATCCGCACCCTGAGCGATGGAAGCACCCGCTTCCTGTCCTTCGATGTGGCCAAGGCCATGGCGGGCGAGCCCGCCCACAACCTGCTGCTGGAGAACCGCGATCGCGTGCGGCTGCATCGCATCAACCGGATGCGCCTGCCCAAGCATGTGACCCTGTCCGGGCCCTTCACGCTGGCGGGGATCTACGAATTCCACGAGGGCATGCGGGTGGCGGATCTGGTGTTCAACGCGGGCATTCCGCTGAAGAAAGCCAACCGCATGGAGGCGGAGCTGGCCCGCAGCCGGGAGGGCCGCCCCAGCGAGGTGCGGAAGGTGGATCTCGCCCGACTCATCTCCACGGAAACGGGAAGTCCCGTGAACCTGGTGGACGAGGCCCTGAATCCCCTGCTGCAGGACGATGACCAGATCACCGTCTACGAGAAGCCGGAATTCCGCATCCACCGCCGGGTCCGCATCAGCGGGCAGGTGGCCAAGCCTGGTCTCTATGTGCTGGACCTGGAGCGGCCCACCCTGTCCCAGCTCATCCAGAGGGCCGGCGGGCTCACTGCCGAGGCCATGCCCAAGGCCGGGATCCTCCTGCGTTCCTTCGAGTACGGGACCGATCCAAACGTCAAGGGGATCAATGACATCATGGGCCGCTTGAACGAGACCAAGCTGCTGCTGGAGAAGACACCAAACTCGACGGAGTACAGCAAGGGAGCGCTGTTCCGCCCCCTGGTGCTCCATGGCATCGGGGAGACCAAGCTGAACCGCATCGTGGTGGACTTCGAAGGGGCCCTGAAGGGGAACAAGGACGTCGATACGGAGGTTCTGGATGG
>CAIXHJ010000424.1 GCA_903919165.1 uncultured Holophagaceae bacterium | reverse complement strand
GAATCATTTCAGCAAGTCGCAAAAGTTGCCTCGGGGGGGCGGATCAGGCTGGATGACCAAATCATTCGGGTCACTGGAGATCTGGCGTACGAACTGGGGGTCGAGCGCGGGGCGCTCAAGCTGGTTGGACAAGAAGCGGCTATCGACGGCCGCGTCACGAACATCTATCGCCGTGAAGCGGGGAAGTGGAAGATCGTCCATCACCACACGGACATTTCTCCGGCGATGTTGGAAATTTTGAATCGGCTGCCCACGAAATCATAAGCAACCTGCCTATTGTCCGCCAGAGGCGGCCCCATCAACCTGAGAGGAGAACAAACATGGCCTACGGAATCGTGCATCACTTTCCGGGCGGTACGAAGGAGCAGTACGAGGCGTCCATCGCGGGGGTTCACCCCAGCAGAAGCAGTCTGCCGAAGGGCCAAATCTACCACGCAGCTGGCGCGTCGGCTGGTGGCTGGACCATAGTGGCCATCCACGAGTCCAAGGAAAGTTGGGAGCGGTTCCGGAACGATACCCTGATGCCCCGAATGCAGCAGGGCATCAAGGGCGGGTTCCCCACGCCGCCAGAGGAGACGTCTTTCGAGGTCTACAACCAACTCCCATGACAGGCTATTCAGTGTTCTGGTGTCCGTTCATCATGTCAGTGCGGGCTAGGCCGGCTAAGGGTGTGGATTTCGGGAGCTGCGGGAGAAGGGCAGGTTGAGTCCGCAAACCAGCCTCAGCTCGCATGTTCTTGAATTCTACGAATCCGAGGGCCAGGCGTTCAAGTCGCTCAGGGGCCATCAACCTATCGACACTTAGGCCCATCCATGGAGTGGGCCTTTTTCTTGGGTCCTTCGTCATGGACTGTGTCTTCGATATCCAAAGGGGTGCACCTGGTTGCAGCGAATGACAGCCGCCTAGATTCGCCGCATGCGGATCAGGCGGATCATCCCGGACGGCGATATCAAGCTGGAATGGAACACGGGTTCCCTGCGGTAGTGCAGCTTAACGGCGAAACGCGAGGAGACGACCTGGCGCGTGGCCGAAGCCTCCTTGTCGCCGTACCGCCCGTCAACCCACTCACCTGGCGCAAAGGCTCGCGTACGATGTCTCCTTCACGTATGCACCCTGGCCTTTGAGTTCCCGGTTAGCATTGGGCTGCTCCGGTGCCGCCACGGAACCTCTCGGAGAGCTGTCATCCAGCATGAGCAACCCATGAGAGACCCGGACATTGAGCGGCAAACCCGTACACAGGCGATTCGCTTCCTCCTGTATCCGATCATCTTTTCTCCGGACCTCTCGCTCGAGGCTGACCGCGCCTGCAACATCTTCCGTGCCTATCCTAAAGACCAGCTTGTCGGTGTCATCCAGGATACGAGGGCCGAACTCGCACAGCCCCTGCTGCAGGCTGCCCGCGTCGAGCGTCTCGAGTCCAACTCTACGGAAGATCAGGTGCGGGCCTACCTCGCAGCGGTCGTGGGGCAGTTGGAGGCCGATCTCCCTCCTCGGGGCGGGACCTAGTGTCAGCGGGGACACGCCTTTACTGCTGGCAGCGCATGGTTGGTGATGACCCACGATGGAGCGCGATATGAACCGCGTCCGAACTCCCTCTCTGACGAACCATGTCATCGCCGTCCTCCTTCTCCTTGGAGCGCTCAGTCCAGCCTGCGGCCGGACCAACGCCAAGGCCAGTTCTGACGACACCCTCAAGATCATCGACAACCCCGGCGGCGGACAGATGGTCTTCGGCACACTCCCTGGCGAGTCCTCCTTCGGTGGGGGTATGGCCACCATGCTCCGCAATATCCACGGACATTTCGGTGATCGTCCCCAGGTTGGCAAGTTCTTCCAGGCTCGCGGCAGTGATTCCGTTGCGGCCTTCTTCACCCTCATCGCCAAAAACCAGGGTGGGAGGCCCATCGCTGGCCTCCTCATCGTCTCGATGCCCCAGGGCAGCAAGCCCGCCGCCGCAGTCCTCTATGACGATGCGGCCCGCTTCCCTAGGACACAGGCCGCCATGATGCAGAAGCTCAACGAGGCATGGCACAGCGCCGCCAGAAGACCCGCTCCCGGGAACACTGACCTCGCATCCACCCCAGTGGCCCGCCAGACGGCTTCTCAGCCCCTTCGGATGGCCACCGCCGGGGATCGCAGCGCCACCGTCGGTCTGCCCGCCGGATGGCAACTTACCGGCGTCTCTGGTGGCCAACTGAGTGCCGTGGGCCCCAAGGGCGAAATGGTCTACCTCGGCATCATCCACCAGCAGATCCATGACCCGCGAAGCAGGCAGAACCTGGGGGTACCCACCATGGGAGGGAGGGGCCGCCCTCTCGTCTGTTCCTCCGGTGGGGATCTCTTCAGCGCCTATGTCAGCGTCAGCAACCAGGTCCGCCAGAACCGGCAACTGCCTGTCGGCACGTTCAAGCTCCTCAGCTCCCAGGATCTTCCTCGAACTCAGTTCGAGCAGCAGGTCATCCAGGCCATGTACGAAGTGGATCTGCACGATGGCATGGGGCCGCGCAAGGGCAGTGCCCGAATCGGCGCCATGGCACCGCGAGGCCAGCCCACCTGGGCGATGACCGTCAGTGGCTCGAACGCGCCTAAAGCGGTGGCCGAGGCGGAGGCTCCCACCATCCTGGCGGTGATCCACAGCTACAGCCAGGACGCGAGGGTGATCGCTGGAGAAACCAGGGACGTCATCGGCAGGATTCACGCCGATGCCAAGGCCGCTCAGATCCGCGCGGATGCGCAGAGCGCAGCCAACAGTGCCCACAACCGGGCCTTCGATGCTCACATGGACGACATCAGCCGTCACAGCAAGAGCTTCCAGAACTACCAGTTCGACCGCTCCCAGATTCAGGACAATGACCTAAACGCCCGAGGCGCCATCTCAAATTCCACCGCCGACGCGCTCGTCAGGAGCGATCCCAATCGATACAAGATTCTTCCGACCCAGGACTTTCTCAAAGGCGTGGACTACTGACTCGCTGTTGTTTCACCCGGTCATGGCGATCCCTCGGGACTCTTCGATAGAGCCTTTGTTGTTGGAACGATGGCATCGATTCTTCCGTTCCATCCCTTAGGTACCGGCCCCAGCCCCACTCGACCCGGGCCCAGGCGCAAGCATTTCATCACTCCGCAGCCTTCTCTGGCCAGGTTGGGATGGGATGCAGCCGGGGTGTCCATTGGATACCCAGTCGCCATTCCCGTACCGGGTCTCACCTCTACGGAAGGGAGTCGAGATAACCTTCGATCAGG
>CAIXHJ010000423.1 GCA_903919165.1 uncultured Holophagaceae bacterium | reverse complement strand
TGCCCCTCTGGCGGTCTGGCACGCATGCGTGCCAGATCTGTCACCCCATTGGGGGCACTGGCGTGCCCCAAACCCCTACCTTGTGTGGTGTCTCAGCGCGGAGGATGATCCAGGTTCTCTCGGGACACCACACTTGATGCCTTCCTACGTCTCAGGCCTGAACGCCGGGCCGCTGGTCGGCGGGCACGCGGGAGCGGAACCCACCTTCATAGCTGTGCCAGTGGCCCAGATCGTTCTCGGGGTAGGCCCAGCACCAATATCCGTCACCGGAATCGAAATCCACCAGCCAGAGCCCCTTCACTTCAGCCTCCAGGTCCTGCATGCTCTGCTGCCAGCTCTGCACCAGCACCTGCAGACGCTCCCGCAGGAGCTCGGCCCGGGCCTCATCACTGGCCTCTTCGGCTTGGCTTAGTTCCTCGGCGAGACTCGCGGCCAGTGTATAGACAGGTTCCGTGGTGGCCTTGACCAGGGGCATTAGGGCCCGCGCTTCATCCAGGGTGAAAATGCGGCCCATGGTGCCTCCGTTGCTCCATGATAAACCCATGCGGTTCGTGCCCCTGATTCCGTCCAGTTTTGATCCTTCGCCCTGGCTGCTCCTGGGACCCGTGATGCTCCGGTGGGATGGCGCCCTGCATGAAGGCTGGAGGCCATCCGTGCGCCTAGGACTGGCCATCCATGCCGTGCACCTTCCAGGTGAGGCACCCGTGGAGGAGGCCCTGGAGGTCCTTCGCCATGGCCTCGGCGTGGACTTCCTGGTGATTCCTGTCCGAAGGCCGGAGAACCGGGAGGCGGGATTCCGGCTCCTGGGCCAGCTGGAGCCGCTGCTGGAGGCCACCTCTGGACGGGGCACGAAGCTGGCATTGCGCCTGGAAGCGGGCGCCGAAGCCGCCGTGCTCGACCTGCTCCGGCAGGCCCACGGCGAGGCCGTGGGCTTCTGCTGGCATCCCGGCATCCAGGATGCTGAACTCCTGGCGGACCGGCTTTGGTGCGGTGTCTGCGAACCCGAAACCGATCTCCACCCTTTGCAAGTCCTGGGTTACCGCTGGGACATGGCCCTGGTCGCCGAGGATCCCGATTTATTCCGTATCCAGGCGGCTTTGCTGGAGGCTGCCCATCCGCCCGTGCTGTTCCCCGCCGAAATGCCTACCATGGCCCTTGGGCGACCCGTGTTGCCGGACGACAGCGTGGTGTTCGGGAGGCATCTGGTGTCCGACGACCAGCGGGACCATTCATGAAGCAGACTCTGCTCGTCATCGCCGGGGAGGATTCCGGCGACCTGCATGGCGCCGAGTTGCTGCGCGAGCTGAAATCCCGCCGTCCTGATCTGCGGATCATCGGCGTGGGCGGACCGCGTATGACGCCTTTTCTCGACCGCAAGCTGGCGGATGTGAAGGACCTCGCCGTGGTGGGCTTCATCGAGGTGATCAGGCACCTGCCGCGGTTGAACCGCCTGTTCCGGCAGATCCTCGTCGCTGCGGCGGAGGAGGGCATTTCCGCAGCCCTGCTCATCGACTACCCAGGCTTCAACCTGCGGATGGCGAAGGCCCTGCGCAAGCAGATGCCGGCCGTCAAACTGCACCAGTACGTATGTCCCCAGGTATGGGCCTGGAAGAAGGGACGGATCCCCGAGCTGGGTACGGTGCTCGACACCATCTACTGCCTGTTCGATTTCGAGCCAGAGCTGTTCCGCGGGTACCCCGTCGATGCCCGCTTCGTGGGCCATCCCCTGGTGGAGCT
>CAIXHJ010000422.1 GCA_903919165.1 uncultured Holophagaceae bacterium | reverse complement strand
TGAGGTCAGTAACGACCCATTCAAGGCTGAAGCGGATCGATTGGCCCAGCAGGAGATTCGCCTCCGGCTCAAGAACACCATGGCCGCCGAGGAGAAGGCAGAACTCGATGCGGCGGAAATTCAGTACCGGCTTGACCGCGACAAGCTCGACGACATGATGGCGAATCAGGATAAGGAGATGAACCGGAAAGAGTCCGGCATGACTCCCGAGATCCATCACGAGCGTTACCTGGAGTATGTGGAGAACTGGAGGACAACCCAGACGCAAGCGGAACAGGCTAAGGCCGCCATCATCGAAAAGTTCAGGCAGAAACGGCTGGACGAGGAGAAGAAGTTTGAAGATGAGCTGAGTGTAAAAGGCACCGACGGCCTGGCTCAACGCTACGCCAAGAACCAGGAATGGGCGGACAAGGAACTGAAGTTCATCCGCGAGCACTACGAAGGTGAGAAAAGGGCCCAAGCCGAGGCTATGGTGGCCGCCACCAAAGCAGCGGCAGACAAGCATGATTTTGCGGAGCAGCAGAAGAAGGATCTGACGGAGCTGAACCTCCTTCTTAAACAGGCGAATGAACGCTCCCCCATGTCCCAGGGGGAGACGAAAGCCTTCATCGCAGACTACGCGGCGAAGGGTGACGATTCCCAGAAGGGCGCGGCCAAGGAGAAGAGTGCGGAATTGCACTTGGATGGAACCGCTGGCGAAGGCGCTCTGGCCGGGATGAAGAAGTTCCGTGCGGAGACGGAGAACATCTACCTCTCCATGCAGAACCTGACCCACAATCTCGCGACGACCATGTCCTCTGGGATCGGCAAGGCGTTCACCGACATGATCGTGAACGGCAAGAAATTCGGCGATGTGATGAAGGCGCTCTGGAAGGACATCGCGTCCTCGGTCGTGGGCGGCTTGATCCAGATCGCCACCCGCCAGGCGCTGAACTGGGCACTGGAGGGAACGATCTTCGCGGAGAAGAAGGCTCAGGCAGCCGCAGAGATCGGGGTAAAGACTACGACCGTGAGCACCGGAATCGCCCTGGATGCCGCAGCCACCACATCTTCGGTGACTGCTTCCGTCGCCCAGACGGCTCCCGCAGAAATGTCCATGGCGGCGAAGATCTACTCCTGGTTTGCCTCGATGGGCCCGTGGGGCCTCCTGGCCGCCGCAGGAACTGTCGCTGCGGCTATGGCTGCCATCGGCGCCATCGGCAAGATTACCGCGCACGCGGAAGGCGGCCTGATCGACCGCCCCACCATGGCGCTCATGGGCGAAGCGGGCCCCGAGATTGTCGCCCCGCAGCGCAACTTCATGGACTGGGCACAGGCCAACCAGAATCTCGGCTACAACCTGGCCTCCCACAATGCCAGCATCTCCGGCCTTCAGCATCAGGGGAACAGCTATGGCAAGGCGGGCATGGCGGCCTCCGGCGGCTCCGTGGGCGGGGCGCACGTTGACCTTCGCGGTGCGGTGATCGCGGGCGAGTCGGTGGACAGCGCCCGCATCATCGGGAACCTGGTGAAGAAGCACATGGATGGCTACAACCGGAGGAATGGCTGATGCGGGCCATCGTCTGCACCCTCTGGCAGAATCTGGGGACCATCGGGGCCGGGGCATCCAACACCATCTCCACCAAGCTGGTGAAGATCGGCACGCTGGAGTCATCCATTGACGACCAACTCACCAAGATGCAACCCGGTGACCTAACGGTCGAATTGATTGACCCGGACGACAGCATCTGGACCTTCATCCAGACCCAGCTCGCGCTCACCAACCCCAACGGGCTCCTCCCTCCGTGGCTTCAACTGAGCGTGGGCGGGGTGCAAATGTTCCTGGGCACTGTGGACCCCAGCAAGATCGTCCGCCATCTCGCTTCCGACAAGCACTCCATCGAGCTGGGCGCACAGGATTGGTCGATGATGCTCTCGGGCGTTTATCTCGGTTCTCCCTCGGCGGCTCTCTGGCAGTCAGGGGCTTACTACGCGCTGGCAACTCAGGTTCTCAGCTATGGCCAGGTCTACCAATGCACCTCCCCCGGGACCTCTACCTCAACAGGTGCC
>CAIXHJ010000421.1 GCA_903919165.1 uncultured Holophagaceae bacterium | reverse complement strand
GCAGGGTGCAGTTGATGTTGTTCTGGAGCACGCGGCTGAAGGCATCCTTGTGGCGCTTGGCCGGAAAGTTCTCCTCGGCGCCCGCCAGATCGAAACCCACCACGCCCTTGTTCTTGAAGGCGACAGTCAGATCCGCCAGTCGCAGTGAGATGTCAGGCGAGATGTGGCGCATGCCGCAGAGAATCACGCCGGTCTTGATGTTGTACTTGCGCTCGGCCTGGGCCAGGCCCTCCAGCACCGCTTGCACGATGGAATGCAACGTCAGTCCCTTTTGCTGGTGGAGGATGGGACTGTAGCGCACCTCCAGGTAGCGGACGTTCTCCCTGGCCGCATCTTCGGCCAGCTCGAAGGACGTACGGACCAGGCTCTCGTGGGTCTGCATCACGGAAAGGGTCACGTCGAAGGCTCGCAGGTAGTCCACCAGGGACTTGCAGTCGTCCCCAACCTCCACAAAGGGTCGCAATCCATCGACAGAATCAGCGGGCAGCTTCACCTGCTGCTGCTCTGCCAGATCAAGGATGGTCGGGACACGGAGACTGCCGTCCAGATGGACATGCAGGTCCGTCTTGGGAAGGCGCTGGAGGTCCTGGATCGTCAGTTTGGCCATGGCCAAGACTAACGCTTTGCGGGTCCTTGGGCCATGAGGTGAAGGCTATCGGCCGTGGGCTGTGGCAAAGCAGGAACATGGCTCCGCCGGGTTCCTGCGCGGGGGTCCGGGGGTACGCGCACAGCACGGAACCCCCGGAGAATTGCCAAAGCAGAACCCGGCTCCGCCGGGTTCTTGCGCGGGGGTCTGGGGGTATATGCGCAGCATGGAACCCCCAGAGGATATCAAGTACTCAATTGGCTCAGCCGGTGTGCGAGAACGGAATCATCCGTGGCCTTGGCCTGGCAGGACTTGCAGAGTCCGAAAATCTGGAGGCTGTGATGCATCGGTCTGAAGGCGAACTCGCGACAGATCTGCTCCTGGAGCGCCTCCAGATCCGGACGGAAGAATTCGATGATGGCATCGCAGTTCAGGCAGATGAGGTGGTCGTGATGCTCGTCCCTCCGGACTGCCTCGTAGTGCGCGTGCTGATCGCCGAAGCTGCTCTTCCGCACCAGCCCGCACTGAACGAGCAGATCCAGGGTCCGGTAGACCGTGGCTCGACTGATGGCCTTCCCCTTCTGTTTCAACGCCATGTGAAGCTGGTCCGCGTCGAAGTGGTGGGGCTGGCCGAAAACCTCCTCGACCAGTTCCAGGCGCTCACCGGTCAGCTTCAACTGACGGGACCGCAGAAAGGTCTCGAAGCGTCGCTGTTCTTCTGGCCGCTCGATTTTGGGCTTGCGCATAGGGTCCTCGGCGGAAGTCTACACGAATCGTTTCAGAATCCATATTTTACAAATTTAAACCCCATGGATATCATTGCTGTTCCGTAAACATAGTGGAGCACCCGTGGCCATCGTCATTATCAGATCACCCGATCTCCTCTCTGATCAGAAGACCCGGATCGGGGAGCGCGTCATCACCGCGCTACAGCAGGAAGGCATCGCCCCGGGATCCGTGGTAGTCCTTTTTCAGCCCGAGCGGGGCGACATCTATTTAGATGGGCTGCTCATTCAGGCCCAGGCGGATGTTCAAGCGTCGGTCCCGGTTGTCCCTGAACCAATGGCGATAGCAACCACTCAGGTGCCCACACCGGTCTTCAAGACCAAGGCCCGCCGCTCCAAACCGGAACTAGAGGACATGAAGAAGCAGCTCATGCGAGCCCTGCAGGACAAGGGTTCCCTCAGCAGTTTTGAGGCCCAGGTCGCCCTGGACCTCAAGGATTGCGACTGGGCCCCCGCCACGCTCCGCCGCCTGTTCACGGAGCTGGAAGAGACCAAACTCATCATCAAGAACGGGCAGAAGCGGGGCACGCGGTATGTCTGGAAGGGCATCGCGAACACGCCTCAGCCCCCGCCGGCGGTGAAGCTCGTCAAGGCCGAAAGCGAAGGGATCTGAGCGATGGATATGCCGGGCCATCAAGGTTCGAGCTTGTCCACCGCGAACAGGTAACTGCCGAACCCGAGGCCGCAGAGACCTAGGGCTGCGGGTAGACCCATTACCTGCACCAGAGCCCCACCCACCAGTGGGCCGACCATCATGCCCACCGAGTAGGCTAGGTTCAGGATGGAGAAGGCCGAGGCAAAGCTATGGCTGCCCTGCCGTTCCACCTGATCCGCCAACGCGGGACTGCAGGGGCTCATGATAAGGCTCGCCGTACACCCCAGCCCCATCATGGCCACCACGACCATCCATGCCCTGGGAACCAGGGCCGGCAGAGGAAGCAGGACCAGGGCCAGCACCAGGCCCATGCGAAGCACCTTGGCTCGCCCGATGCGATCGGACAACCGGCCCATGAGCGGCGCAGTGAGGCTCTGGGTCAGGGCCGCGGCCGCGAAGCAGAGGCCGATCCGGTAAGGGCTGAGGGCCAGCCGGTGGTCCAGGTCCACCGGCAGGGTGGATTCAAGCAGGGCCCAGAACCCCGATCCCAGCGCCATCGCCCCGGCGAAGAGGCGGATGACCGGATTGGACAGAAGCTGCCGAAATGGCAGGCGTGGTCCGCGCTCCTGCG
>CAIXHJ010000420.1 GCA_903919165.1 uncultured Holophagaceae bacterium | reverse complement strand
GCGAGATCCGGTGGGATGAGCCGACGGCCACCCTGGGGGAGCTGCTGCGCGCGCTCTCAGCCCGCTACGGGCCGGCCTTCCGCCGCTGGGTTCTGGAAAAGGACGATCTGGGCAAGACGGTCCTCGTCGTGATCAACGGGCATGATTCGCGGCACCAGGGCGGAATCGATGCCTCCCTTCACCCGGACGACACGATCGCGATTTTCCCTGCGATCGCGGGAGGGTCAGGGCTCACCTCCTGATTGGAGAGATCGTGGACACGCTGGCGGCCGTGCCCTTGCTGGCGCTCTTGGTGGGTGTAAGCCTGGAGCTGCTCCTCGGGCGCGTCCTCTCGCCGATCGCCAAGGGGTGGGTGGCTTTCGGAAGCGGGCTGACGGCTTTCGCGGGCGCGCTGGCGCTTGTCCCGCCGATCGCCGCAGGCGGGGCCGTGGAAGGGATACTCTACCCCTGGGACAGGGGCGTTCCCCTCCGCTACCACGTCGACGGCCTGAGCCTCGTCTTCGTGTTGATGGCGACGGGCATCGGCACGGCCATCCTCCTCTACTGCGTCCACTACATGGCCGACGAGCGTGAGGGGGCGACTCGGTTCTACGCGCTGATGCTCACCTTCATAGCCGGCCTGGTCAATCTGGTCTGCTCGGCCGACTTGCTTCTCGCGTACCTCAGTTGGGAGGTCATCGGGCTCTGCTCCTATTTCCTCGTCGGTTTCTGGTACCAGGACCCGGCTGCCTCCGACGGTGCCCGCAAGGTTTTGGTCATGACCCACTTGCCCGGCTATGCCCTGCTGGCCGCCATCCTTGTGCTCTACGATCGCACCGGCACCTTCCTGTGGACCGACCCTGCGATCCGACAGGCCTTCACTGGCGGCCTCTTCGTGCTGATGCTGGTGGCGGCGATGGCCAAGTCCGTGATGTTCCCGCTCCACACCTGGATCCCCGAGGCCATGCAGGCGCCCACGCCGGTCTCTGCCCTGCTCCACTCCGCCTGCTACGTCAAGGCGGGGGTCTATCTCGTGGCGCGGATGTATTCCCTGGCCGCCTGGCCTACCTCCTGGAACACTCTGGTGATCTGCCTGGGCTGCGTCACCATGCTGGTGGGCGCGCTCTTCGCCCTGATCCAGACCGATCTCAAGCGCCTCCTGGCCTTTTCGACGATCAGCCAACTGGGATACATCCTCACCGCGCTGGGTCTGGGAACCGGGCTGGGCGTGGCCGCGGGCATCTTCTACTGCGTGAGCCACGGCCTGTTCAAGGGGACGCTCTTCCTCTGCGCCGGCGTCGTGCAGCATGCCACCGGAACGCGCGACCTGCGCCGGTTGGGCGGCCTGGCCGCACCCCTGCCCAACACCACCCGCGTCTGGATGGTGGCGTCCGCAGCGATCATCGGGGTGCCGCTGACCAATGGATTTGTGGCCAAGTGGCTCCTCTTTACCGCGGCGCTGGACGCGGGCCAGATGCTCGTGGTGCTGATCGCCTGGCTGGTGAGCGTCTTCAGCAGTGTCTATATTCTCAAGGCCACGGTGAGTGTCTTTTGTGGCGAGCTGCCGGCCTCGCTGCGGGACCGACAGATCGAAGAGGCCGCGCCGTCGATGCAGGTGGGGATGGGAATCTTGGCGGTGTTGTGCGTCCTCTTTGGGATCGCCCCGCAACTGCTCGTCGACTGGGTGGTCGCCCCCGCGGTGCGTTCCCTGGGCTTCTTGTGGGCAGGGCAAGTGTCGTGGCTGGGGGTGCCCACGGGTCCGGCCGGTTTGTATGGAGTGGCCGCGGCAAGCATGGCGTTGGTCGCACTGCTGGCGGGCCTCGGCGCCTACGGCTTGGCGAGGCGACCGCGGGTCGAGCCGGTGGGGGTCTTCACGGGCGGCGATCCGCTCCTCCCGGCCGACGGCGTGGTG
>CAIXHJ010000419.1 GCA_903919165.1 uncultured Holophagaceae bacterium | reverse complement strand
GGCCAGTTCGGCGGTGGTGGCCGGCCCGCCCCGGGCGAGCCGGCCCAGCACGGCGCTCTCGCCCAGGGAAAGCTCCTGGTTGCCCGAGGCGGCCCGCACCCGGCGCATCACCAGGCCGATGGCCAGGGTCAGGTCGGCCAGGGAGCGTTCGAGGTCAGGGGGTTTCTTCATGGTTCCAATCTAAAAAAGGACCGATAAACTTGCAAGTTAATTTTGCAAGTCTACCTGTTTGTTTGAGCCGCGATCCTGGGCATGCGTCCAGGCACCATGCAGTGGCCCAGCAATCCCCAGGCGGGCCGGAACCTTCCCACTCTTCCGTCCATCCGTTCGTTTGGAGAGTTTGCAAATGAATAATTCACTCAAAATCCCAAACCAAGGCCGGGGCCATGAAGCTCGAAGGCGGAACCCGCTGCGTTTGCGCCTCACCCCGGGCTTCCTCCTTGGAATGGGCATTTTGGGTTGAACGAAGGCTGCGTTCGCAGCCGGAGGAGGATCGCGCCGGCAGCGTGAACGATTCGGTATTTGCTAGCGGATCTATCTAAAAGTAGGCTCCTTGGCTATGGCGGTGTTGTCGCACCGGCCCCATAACCAAGGAGGTACTACATGAGCCACAGCTCTGCTTTGGCGCGACTCGAGTCTGATCTTAGGATGGCGAACCGGGCCAAGGGAACCATCCAACAATACCTAGCGTCCATTCGCCGCTTCCAGGAGATGACCGGCAAGACGGCCGACCGTGCCTCCCAGGAGGAAATCCGCCGCTGGGTGGAACATCTCCAGGGCCAGCCCATCGGCCCGGAGCGGTTGCGCTGCCACTACTCGGCCCTGGCCTTCCTGTTCCGGAAAACCCTCGGCCAGCCCGACAAGGTGGCCTTCATTTCCATGCCGAGGAAGGACGCGCCGCTGCCCGTGATCCTGACCAAGGCCGAGGTGGACCGGGTGCTCAAGTCCTTCACCGTTGCCAAATACAGCGTGTTCTTCGCCTTGATCTACGCCGCGGGCCTGCGGATCAGCGAGGCGATCGGCCTGGAGACCCAGGACATTGACGCCCTGCGCGGGGTCATCCACGTCCGCCACGCCAAGGGCGGCGGCCAGCGCCTGGTCATGCTCAGTCCCACCCTCCTGGAGATGCTCCGGAACTACTGGAAGTACGAGCGCCCCACGCCGCCCCTGCTGTTCTCCACCCGGAAGGGGCGTCCCCTCTGTGCGGACACAACCCGCCGGGCCTTGCTGTGCGCCTCGGCCGCCTCCGGCATCGGTAAAGTGGTAACCCCTCATATGTTTCGTCATAGCTTCGCCACGGCACTCCTGGAGGATCAGACCGACCTGCGGGTCATCCAGGTCCTGCTCGGGCACAAGTCCATCAGGTCCACCCAGATCTATACCCAGGTCTCGATCAGCCAGATCGCCGCGGTGAAGAGCCCATTGGAGGACCTGCCCCGGCAGCCGGTGTCCTATCCCCGACCCCGGTTCGACATCGCGGAACTCGTAAGACGCCAACTCCCTGAGTTGGAGGCAGACACGTCGCTGGCACCTCGCCAGAAGAAAGTCCTCCGGGCCATCAGCCGCTGCCGCACCGCCGCCCGGGGCGGCCATTTCGACGTCTGCCCGCAGTGCGGCTGGGACCATCCCAGCTACAACTCCTGCGGCAACAGGCATTGTCCGAAATGCCAGGCCCTGGCCCAGGAGAAGTGGATCAAGGCCCGGGCCAAGCGGCTCCTGCCGGCGGGCCACTTCCACCTGGTGTTCACCGAGCCGGCCGATCTCCGGCCGCTCTCCCGGGGGGGCTGCCGCGCCTGCTGCATGGGATCCGGTTCCAGGCGGCCAGTGCAACGATCCTGGAACTGGGCCGGACCCACCTGAACGC
>CAIXHJ010000418.1 GCA_903919165.1 uncultured Holophagaceae bacterium | reverse complement strand
GCCGCCACCTTGGCCGGGTTGTGGCCGAAATCGTCGACCACAGTGACACCATGGCGGGCGCCCAGCACCTGGAAGCGCCGTACCACCCCCTGGAATGCCCTCAGGGGCCCCCGCATGGCCGAGAGAGGCACGCCGAGGGCTACGCAGGCCGCGATGGCGGCCATGGCATTCTCCACGTTGTGACGGCCAGGCACCGGCAGGCGGAAGGGCAAGCCCCGCAAGGTGAAGGAGGATCCTTCAGGCCTGAGCAGGAGGCCCTCTACACGCAGGTCCGACCCATCCCCGAAACGAAAGGCGGTCCCACCTTCGGCGAGTTCCTGCAGGTTCTCCCCCTCCCCCAGCACGATGGCCTCGCGGACCTGGGCCCGGAAGACACGGAACATCTCCGCCACGGTGTCCATCTCCTTGTGGTCCCGCTGCAGGTTCAAGACCACACCCACGGCAGGGTGATAGCGCACCACAGAGCCGTCACTTTCGTCGGCCTCGATGACCAGGATGTCGGATCGGCCCACCCAGGCATTGCCCCAGAGGCCCTCCCGCTGAAGGGCCACCAGCTCGCCACCCGTGATGACCGAAGGATCGCGGCCCACACCCCGGAGGATCTCGAACACCATGGCCACCGTGGTGGATTTGCCACTGGTCCCCGTCACCGCCACGGTACGGTATCGCGCCACCAGGTGGGCCAGCAGCTCGGAGCGATGCAGCACGGGAACGCCCAGCCGCCTGGCAGCAGCCACATCAGGCACCTCTTCCTCGACCGCCGTAGACACGATCAGGGCCGAGCAGTCGCCCTCCAGGCCAGCGCCATTCTGGGAATGGATGGTCACGCCCAACGCTTCCAGCTGGGTCCTTTCCTCGGGCCGCTGGCCGCAGTCGAAGCTGCGGTCGCTGCCGCTGGCATGGCCGCCCTTCATCGCCACGAACTGGGCCAGGGCGCTCATGCCGCTGCCCGCCACGCCAGCGAAGTGGAGCCGCCCGAGGCCGAGGCCGTCATTCTGAAGGTCTCCGGCGATGAGCACGGGATCTCCGGGCGATAGAAGGTCAAAAAGGCAGGCCACATCCACATTGGAAAGGCGCACACAGCCGTGGGAGACAGGCAGGCCCAACTGCCCTTCCTGGTTGGTGCCGTGAAGATAGATGAACCGTTCCAGGGAATCCACCCCCGGCCCGCGGTTGCAACCATCTTCCAGCCCATCCAGAGTCAGCACGCGAGTGAGGATCAGATCCTCCGAACGGATCTCACCGCGCCACACCTCCCCCGCGGCCACGCGATTGCGGAAGACGGTCCCCGGTTCCGCCCCCGCCCCGATGCGATCGTGGATGCGGTGCCAGCCCGTGGGGGTGCGGTAGGAGCCTTCCTCGCAGCCCAGGCCATTCTTCGCGGTGGAGATGACGGCTTCGAACACCAGGCGCCCGCCCTCCAGGAGCCCCAGGCGCTGGCGGGCTGCATCCACCACGAGGATTCTGGATCTGGGATCAAGAGCCGGAGCGCCCTGGCGCCCAAGAGCCGCCAACATCAAGGCGCGGTAACGGGCGATATTTACAGGATCGGGCATCGGGAAGCTCCGGTGTCACAATGTATCGTTCCCAATCAAGGACAGCATGAAGAACCAGCCCTTCCCCAAGCGCCTATCGTACAGCCTCCAGGGGATCCGAACCGCCTGGAGGCAGGAGGCCAGCTTCCGTTTCCAGAGCCTGATGGCGTTTGCGGTGGTCGCCCTGCTCATCGTCCTGCGGCCTCCCGCGATCTGGTGGGCCTTGCTGCTGATGAACTGCGGGCTGGTGCTCGCCGCCGAGCTCATCAACACGGCTCTGGAGCATGCCCTCGACCATCTGCACCCTGAGATCCACCCTGCCATCAAGGTCTCCAAGGACTGCGCCGCCGCTGCGGTGTTCATCTTCAGCCTCAGCGCGGTGGGAACTTTTCTCGCCTTCCTCTGGTGGATGTTCGTCAGAACTTCACGGCCAGGCTGAGCCCGTAGCCGCCCGGCTGGAAGGTGGGCGCGAAGGACACGGACACCTTGGAATGCCAATTGGCTCGCAGGCTCTGATTGTAGGCGACCACGGCCTTCCCGACGAAGGTTCCGATGAGCCCGCCCGCCACCACGTCGGACATGAAGTGCTGGCGCTGCTCCATGCGGGCCACGCCCACCAGGCCCGCGAGCCCATACGAGACGCAGGACACCCATGGAGTATCCGCGTGTTCGGCGATCACCGAGGCCAGGGCGAATGCTTGAGTGGTGTGCCCGGAAGGGAAGGATTCACCGCCGTTCAACGGATGGAAGTCGTTCGTGCCTTGACCGGCGGAGGGCCTGGACCGGCCCACCACCACCTTCAGCGGAATGGTGAGCAGGAGCTGGGCGAGCCCCATGGTCACCATGGTGTCGATCCCCGTGGCCCGCACTTCAGGATCCTTGAAGGCGACACCGGCGAGGTACGTGCCCCCTGCGATGAACACGCTGGGCGTGCTGCCGAGGTTCTGCAGGTCTTTGGCCACGCGGTCCCAGGAAGCATTGGCATGTCTCGCCATGAACCGATCCACGGAGCTGTCCAGCAGCAGGCCCGTGCCAAGTACCACCGCGACACCGGCCCCCGCCGTCATCCAATCCGAGCGGTCCCAGCGTGCCGGGGCGCCGATGACATGCCCCGCATCGTCCCACAGCAACCGGGGAAGATGGGTGAAACGATCCGGATCGGACGAGGAATTAGAAGGCGGACCCGACAGCGCGCCTTCGGCGGCCCCTGGGCCTGTGATCTGACCATTCGGGTCAGGACCTCCCGCCAACAAACACCCAGAACACAGAAGCAGCGAAAAAAAACTGAGGTTACGCATGGATTGGGTCGTCTCCGGAAGGTGGAACATTAGAGGCCATTCAGCAGGGTCCACTCAAGTCACCTTACCGGGCTCTTCAAGGCTTGTGTCGAGACCTTTCTTCCCGGGTCATCACGCTCCCGCGATATGCCCCGCCAGGGCGCTGGCGGCCACGGTGGCAGGACTCGCGAGCCACACCTGGCCGGGACCGCTGCGGCCCGGAAAGTTCCGGTTGATGGCGCTGATGGTCACCTGGTGAGGGCCGGTGGAGACTCCTGGCCCCGCGTTGATGCAGGCACCACAGGAGCTGCCCAGCACCACGGCACCCACGGCCTCGAAGGCAGCGATCCAGCCCTGCGCCACCGCGAAGCGCCGCACATCTTCGCTGCCGCACTGAACGAAGAACTGTACGCCCTCCGGTACGCGCCGCCCTTCCGCTACCGCCGTGCGCACCACCTCATAGGCCCGCCGCAGGTCCTCGCGCTTGCCGCCGGTGCAGCTGCCCAGGTAGGCGATGTGGATGGGAACGGCCTCGTCCAGGTCCGCCAGGGCCACTCCGTTCCCCGGATCACCGGGGCGGGCCAGCATGGGGCCGAGGGAGGCGCAGGCCACGTCCAGCGTGCAGGCATAATCTGCGCCCTCGTCACCGCGCATCCATGGCTCCAGAACCACATCCACGCCTCGGCGTTCCTTCACGAAACGGACCGTCTCCGTGTCCGGGGCGATGAGCCCCGTGAAGCCGCCGATCTCCGCCGCCATGTTGGTGAGGGTGGCGCGCTCGTCCGTGTCGAGGTCCAAAAGGCCCTCGCCCTGGTACTCGATCACGTGGCCGATGGCGCCGCCTTCGCGGATGAGGGGCTGGGCCAGCAGGTGCAGGACGAGGTCCTTGGCAGACACTCCCGCCGGCATCCTTCCATGCAGGCGCACGCGCAGGGTGGGCGGCACGGTGACGCGCGTGTCGCCCGTCACCCAGGCGCAGGCGATGTCCGTGGTGCCGACGCCGAACGCAAGGCAGCCCAGGGCCCCCGCGTGGGGCGTGTGCGAATCCGTGCCCACCACCACCTGGCCCGGCAGGACATAGCGTTCGGCCATGATCGCGTGGCAGATGCCTTCGCTGCCTGAGCCATCCGGTAGCTCGCCGTGGAGCCGGATGCCGTGCTTGGTGCAGAAGGCTTCCTGCGCGGGTTTCAGGGACTCGGCCACCCCCAGCAGGCCCATGGCTCGGTGCTCGGCCTCCATGGTGTGATGCAGGAAGGTGAGGTGGTCCCGAAAGGCCAGGATGCTTCCAGGATCATGCAGGACGGCACCCCCGCCCAACGCCTTCTCCAGAAAGCTCGCAGCCATGGGTGTCACGTATTCGTGGCTGAAGCGCCAGTCGGCCTTCACGAAGAGACCGTCTGCGGGCCTCACCACGGGGAGGCCTGTTTCCCCCGTGGAGGCCTCCACCACCGCATGTCGTGCCAATAATTTTTCAGCGTAGGTCATGGGACGCGGCGCATGGATCGGCAGGGGCGGCACCACCTCGACCCTGAGCCGCGCGGCGTTGTAGGCGAAGAGCCCCCCGCGACGCACGATTTCAGCGGTGATCGAATCGAGCCCCGTGGTGAACTCGGCCAGCGGGATGGCCTCGCCCCGGCGGATCCGCGGGATCAGACCGAAGTCCGTACTGGTGAGCAGACCCAGGTTCTGGCAGTTCTGGCGGTAGATGCGCTCGAAGCTTTCGGCGATCACCAGGCGGATGCCCGCGCAATGTTCCGCGTAGGGGCTGGCCTCGCGGCTGCTGCCCTTGCCCCGGCGCTTGCCCGCCACGCTCACAGAGAAGCCTCCGGCCCGGACGGCTCCTTCCTTCACGGGGAAGGCCCCGCCGCACTTCAGGCCCAGGTAAGGGAAGTCCCCCAGCTTCTCGCCGAAGTGGTAGCAGATGAAAGCCGGCGTGATCTCGTCTGTGCTGATCTGGTCCCGCAGGGGACCGGTTTCGGGAGGCTCCAGATCCTCGCCGTCCAGCTGGCGGAGGATCCGTGCCGGATCCACCGTCAGGAACAGAATTCGGCCTTCGAAGCGGACGGGATCAGACAACATCCTTCCAGGGTATCTGTTCTTCCCCTGACGCACGAAGGCCCCCAATCGGGGGCCTTCGTGCGCCGGAAGGAGGTCAGTCCTTCTCTTCCTCGGCCTTCAGCTTGGCTTCCTGCTCGTCGAGGTGCTTCATGAGCCGCTCGGCCAGATCCTCGTCGTCCAGTGGGGTGAACATGTCGTCCTTCACCTCGAAGATTTCCATGCTCAGGCCCTCTTCAGGGTCCGCCTTGCCGTCTTCCTGGGCCTGCAGCTCGGCCAGGGGCGCGAGGATGGCGAAGTTGCGACCCTCGAACTCGAGCTCTTCCAGGATCGCGAACTCTTCCTTCTCGCCATTGTCGTCTTCGAGTTCGACGACTTCGATTTCGAAGGACTCATCGTGATCGTGGTTGCAGTCCGGTCCGTGTTCATGACCTTCGTGAGCCATGGGCTTCTCCTTGCGCAAGGGACCAGAATACGGTCGGATGCCCTTCGGGCCAAGGGAAGAAAACTGATTCCAGCCTTGTGGCCGCCAGACGCAGCTTGTGTATGGATGCCAAAACAAACCGGCCTCCCGAAGGAGGCCGGCTGTGGGTCAAACGCTGGGACTAGATCTTGGTGACGTTGGTCGCCTGGGGGCCCTTCTGGCCCTGTCCCACGTTGAAGCTGACGCGCTGATTCTCGTCCAGGGTACGGAAACCCGTGGTCTCGATCGCGGAATGATGAACGAAAAGATCGGCACCACCCTCATCGGGGGTGATGAATCCGAAACCCTTTTCGGCGTTGAACCACTTGACAGTACCTTGAGCCATGATGACTTCCTGCTTTCTTCGTCCTGGATATGAATGCGATGTCCCTTCCAGGCGAGGCAGCAGCGCTTGTTCTGCCCGTACAACAGACGGGCTTCATCAGTGTAGGGCCTTTCTGCCTAGGATTTTCAAAAAATCGATCTAGGGAGAAAAAGAATCCCAAGCACTCTGTTTAGAGGTAGCTCCGGGCCCCCACGAAGACATTCCGGTAGTAACGGTCCGAGAGGTCATCTTGGCGAATGCTCTGTCCGGATCGAGGGGCATGGATGAAGGCCCTCTGGCCCAGGTAGAGCCCCACATGGCTCACCCGGCCCCCGCCTCCCGTGGCGAAGAAGAGGAGGTCACCGGCCTGGGCCCTGTCCAGATCCACCGGGTTGCCCACCTCGAACTGGGCCTGGGAGGAGCGCGGAAGCCGCATCCCGTTCAGCCGATACACGGCCCCTGTGAGGCCGCTGCAGTCGAAGCCCCGCTCCGTGGTGCCGCCGAAGAGGTAGGGCACGCCCAGGTAGCCCCGGGCGGATTCCACCAGGCTGGCCCGCAGGCCCCGCTCATCCGTGGGGCGGATGCGGACCGGGCCCGGAGCCGCCGGGGCCGAGCCATCCGGCGCCACCACCCAGAAGGCTTCGATCACGCCCGCAGCCCTCAGAGTCTCGCCCCGGGCCCTGGCCTTCTCCTTGGTGGCGAAGTCTCCGAAGCGCACCCGGTAGAGGCCGTCGCCTGAGGCGTAGTAGGCGGCCTCCAGGCCCTGGGCCTGCAGCGCTTCCGAGAATCGCGCGGCGTTCTCCACCTTCGCGAAGGCGCCCGCCTGCAGCGTGTAGCCCAAACGGGGAAGGGCCTTGGCCGACGGAACTGCCAGTGGCTGACGCTCGGGCAACGGTCGTGGCGCACGCGAGCAGGCGGTGATCAGCAACAGGCCTGCCGCCAGCGTGGGGGCCAGCCTCAGGCGCCGCATATGCTTGAAGGGGAGCATGCAGAGATGCTACCAAGTGGAGACGTTCAGACCGGCGCCTACTTCAGAAACTCCCGCAGGGCCGCGTGGAACCGCTCGGGCGACTCCAGGTGGGAGATGTGGCCCACCCCATCGATCTCTACCAGCTTGGCGCCGGGAATGGCGGCCTGGGCTCTGCGGCCCAGCTCAGGAAAGCGGCCCAGGGTGGCCAGCACTTCGGGTGCCAAGGCCCCCCGGCCCAGGGTGGTGCGGTCTGCCTGCCCGATGATCAGCAGGGTGGGCACGGTGATGCGTGGCAGGTCCTGCACCACGGGCTGGGTGAAGATCATGTCGTAGGTGAGGGCCGATGCTTTCGCCGCCCGGGGCCACTCGCCGCTGAAGGTGGTCCGCCAGGCCAGCTCGGACCAGATCCCGAACTCGGGCCTCCAGGTGCCGAAGTAGGAGCGGTAGAAGCGCTCCAGGCCCTCCCGGGTGGGCGTGAGCATCGTTTTGTACGTGGCGTCCACGCTGGTGAAGGGCACCTTGACCCGGTAGTCCTCCAGGCCGAGGGGATTCTCCAGCACCAGGCGCGTGGTGGCCGCCGGATACAGCAGCACGTAGCGCACCGCCAGCATGCCGCCCATGGAGTGGCCCACCACGGTCGCCTTCGCCACGCCGAGGCTGTCCAGCAGAGCCTTGGTGGTCTGGGCCAGCAGCTCGAAGCTGTAGTGGATGTCGGGCTTGGCGGACTTGCCGAAGCCGAGCTGATCCGGCACCACCACGCGATAGCCCGCCGCTGTGAGCGCCTGGATGGTGGCCGCCCAGTAGGATCCGAAGAAGTTCTTCCCGTGGAGCAGCAGCACCGTCTGCCCGTTGGCCGAGCCCGTGGCCGCCACGTCCATGTACGCCATGCGCAGGTCCTGGCCCTCGACCGTGACGGGGAAGAAGCGCACGGGATGGGGATAGGCGTAGTTCTCCAACGCGATGCCAAGAGGCTCAGGGTTGAGCGACTGTGCGAAGGCGGGCGAGAACAGCAACAGGAGGGCGAGGGCGGTCGGTCTCATGGAGCGGAGCATAGCAAACCAGCGTTCACTCAGTGCCACAGAGAAGAAAGACAGTTGGAACCACAGATGAACGCAGATGGACACAGACGAAAGACAACTGCCTGGAAACCACCGATGAACTCCGATGAACACCGATAAAAAGCTGATGGGTCCGAGTGGGGCGGTTCCCCTTTGTTCCCTTGGTGTTCTTTGTGGCCAATCGCCTTTCCCAAATGATGCTGCGGCCATTTGAACCGTAGACTTTCCACCACAAGAATTCTGTGGCTGCTGTTCCAGGGAATGGGAGCGAGCACTCAGCGGGATTAGCCACAAAGGGCACATAGCCCACAAAGCAAAGCATGCTTGCGTTGGTCGAGCGGGGTGGGTCGCCAAATCTACTTGAGCTTGGCGAGCTCCTCCTGGATCCGGACGCGCTGGTCCTCCGCCTTCACCATGTCGAGGGCCTTGCGGTAGTTGGCGGCGGACTGGGCCTTGTCTCCCTTGAGGGCGTAGGCTTCGGCGAGGCTGTCGTAGACGTTCCAGGAGTCGGGGTGCTCCTTGACGTTGCGCTGGAAGAGGGCGATGGCCTCGTCCAGCTTGTTCTGGCCCAGGAGCCCGTAGCCGGCCTGGTTCAGCTCCGCCTCCGTGGCGATGGTCAGGGCCTTCGCCCGCAAGGCCTCAGCGCCCCTGGCGTCCCCCTTCTTCTCGATCAGCGCCGCCTTGATGCGCAGGCCCGCATAACTTTCCCGCAGGACCAGGGAGCGGTCCACCCAGGTCATGGCCTCGTCCAGGTTCACGTCATTACGCAGGCACCAGCCTGCGGCGCCGCTCCAGGTCTCCGGGAAGAACTGGTGGAGACACCGCAACTGTTCCCGCAGGCTGGCCACCACCACCTGCCTCGTGTCCACCACGATGGGAATGGGCACCCGCAGCTGCTCCCAGCGCAGGGAGAGGGTGACGCCCGTTTCAGTGGGATCGTCGAAGGTGTAGGCGAGGCGCTCCATGGGCTCGGCGGGTACGGGGGTCACCTGCACCTTGGCCAGGTCCTCCTTGGGGTCGTAGCTGTAGCTGCCCCAGCCGTGGGACTGGCTGCTGAAGATCACGGTCCAGGTCATGGCCGTGGGCACCATGTGGAGGCCGTAGCGCCCCGCGGGCAGGGTGGTGCTCCCCACGGTGACGGCCGTGGAGAAGGCGACGACAGTGTTCTCGTTGGCCCCGGCCCGCCAGACCTGGCCGTAGGGCACGAGCCCGCCCCAGACCTTTCGGCCTTTCACCGCGGGGCGGTGGTAGGTCACGTCAATGTCCGTCAGCCCCACCTTCTGGCTGACCTGGGCCCGGGGACTGGCATCGGGAAATAAGAGGGCTGGCGCCTGGGCGAAGAGCACGGGGGCGGCGGCAAATAGAGCAAGGGCGATGCGACGCATGGAACACCTCCGGAAGCATACTGCCCCGAAAGCCTCTTGAAAGGGAAATGGGGGGAAGCGACTGGTGCGATTCCAGGGGTAAGCCGTGGCTTGAAGTGCCTTTGGAGCCATGGATGAAAACGGATGGACGCGAAATACCGCCTCACAAGCCCCACATCGGCACCGCTGGCCTTCCGGTTATGCGGCTCGCCTGATGTCGAGTAAGGCATCACCATGTGTCCTGTGAAGTCATCCCCCAACCCAACAGGAGGAGAACATGTTCAAGCATCTTCTACTGCCCATCGACGGCTCTAAATTATCCGAAGCCGCGGTTCAGAAAGGTGTGGAGTTCGCCAAGAGCCTTAATGCCAGAATCACGGGCTTCTATGTGATGCCCGAATTCCACATCTTCGCCTACCGGACGGAGATGGTGGAGGACACGAAGGAAGAGTTCGCAAAGGACTGCAGGGCCCACGCGGACCAGTTCCTCGCCGTGGTTGAGAAGGCGGCAAAGGCAGCGGGGGTAGCCTGCGACACCGCATTGGCGACCAGCGACCATCCCTATGAGGCGATCATCCAAGCCGCCGAAGAAAAACACTGCGACCTCATCATGATGGCGTCCCACGGTCGGAGAGGCATGCAGGGGCTCCTCCTCGGCAGCGAGACTCAAAAGGTCTTGACCCATAGCAAGATACCCGTGCTGGTATACCGGTAAGCGGTACCGGTGAACGGGACGCGCCCTGCCCCCTTCGATTCAATCGCTCGCCGGCGAAGTCGCTGCAAGGCCCATCCACCCGCCCTGAAAGGAAAGCATGACTGACCGAGTGCTCGTCCTCGGGGACCCCCGCCTGAGGGTGGTCTGCAAGCCCATCCAGGATGTGGCCGACCCGGACTTCCGCCGGGAGAACGCGCGGCTCAAGGCTGCCCTGGACGTCTTCCGCGCCGAGCGTGGCCTCGGACGGGGGATCGCGGCACCCCAGATCGGCATCCCCGGCGCTTCATCGCCCTCAACCTGGGTGCGGGCACGCATTCCCCCATCAACCCCGTGATCGGGTGGCGCAGCCAGGAGACCTTCACCCTCTGGGACGACTGCATGTGCTTCCCCGAACTCCTGGTGAAGGTGCGCCGCCACCTCTTGATCTCCATCAGCTTCCTGGACGAACTGGGGCAGCACCAGGCCTGGGAGAAGGTGGGCCAGGCGGAGTCCGAACTGCTTCAGCATGAGCTGGATCACCTGGACGGCGTGCTGGCCACGGACCTGGCCCTGGATTCCCGGAGCATCATCTACCGCTCTGCCTTTGACGACGCCCCGGCCCATTTCCAAAGCCAGGTGGACTAGGTCATTCAGGGCACCATCTGACTCGGGCTGACGCTCATTCAACCGTGGTAGACGCAAGCAACAGCTCCTCGAACCTGCAAAGGCGGCACCCAGGCAGGATGGGGCCGCACGCCTCCGCGCCTCCGCGTGAGGCAGCTTTTATTTCATGCCGAGGCCCAGATGTTCTGGTGATCCGATGGGTACGCGGGAGGATGGGCACAAATACGGGCAACCGCATTCCCCCATCACCATCCCAACGTTGGCACCACTGGCTTTTCGGCCATGGGGTTCGCCTACGACCAAGTTAGATATTCAGCTGGACATTCTCCCAAGGAAAAGGATTGGATGGCCCGGGGCCGCCGTTTGGGCGCAGGCGTATCCTTTAGATGAGCAGACACCCGCGCTCGGAGGTTCCCATGAGCGACCAGGCCCCGGCCAAGACCCCCAGAAGGGCCATCCCGGTTCGGTTCCTGTTCGGGACGGTGCTGGTGGTGGGGGTGGTGGCGGGGAGCATCTACCTGGTGGACCAGCTGGTGCTGGCGCCCCGGCGGCAACTGGAGGCCAAGGTGGCCAAGCTGGAAACGGAGGCCATCAAGCTCAAGACCTACCTGAAACTGCTGGAATACACCGAGCGCCGCGCCCAGCTGGAGGTACTCTCCCAGACCAAGGATGCCGCGGGCGAGACCGTCAACAAGCTGCGGTTCGCGGAGCTGGATCCCCAGGGCGGGGTGCTGGGCGCGCAGCGGACCTTCGAGATCAAGGGCGACGAGATCTACTTGGACACGCTGGTCATCAAGTTCGAGGACCACTTCGTGGAGGAGAGCGATCCCTTGCGGGGCAAGGCCCTGATGCTCTTGCGGCGGGTCTTCACCAACTGCGTGAAGCCCGATGACGGCTACGACCTGGACCGGAATGGCGTCACGCCCGCCCTCTACCTGAGCCGGGCGGGCTCCAGTCCCTTCGAAAAGGACCTCTGGGCGAGGTTGTGGGAAGTGGCCAACAGCGAGACCCTGGCCAAGAAG
>CAIXHJ010000417.1 GCA_903919165.1 uncultured Holophagaceae bacterium | reverse complement strand
GTTCCAGGGACATCGAGGGTCAGACCGGCATTCCCTGCACCAATGGGATTCGCCGCCTTGGCCGTGTTGTCGGAGTTGACCCAGTTGCAGGTGCAGGACGCTGGGGTGGCATTCCACGAACCCGTGGCCGTGTCCCACGAACTACTGGCCTTGCCTATCCATCGTTTGATGGTCATAAGGTGAACCCCTTACTTTCCGGCGATCCAGTTGACGCAGGCCGTTGAGCTGATGGTGTTGAGGCCATAGAGGTGGACGTGGTCGGACGGAGTGGCGAGCTCGATCAGGTTCTTGTCCACGGTGGAGTCTCGGAGCGGGGAGGCGTTGGTGGCGTCCCCGGCAGGGTTATACTGGACGCCCGGGGCGCCCGAGTCCAGCCACCAGCACAGGAACGTGAACTGGGTTCCAGACTTGGGGGTGATCGTGAAGTCCCCGTTCCCCACCGTGGTTCTCCCCGAAGCGACCAAATCAGCCATCACGCCCTGGAGGGCCATCAGCCTCTCCAGAGATACCTGTTCTTGTCTGAGGCCCATTATTTTTCTCCGGTGTCGGTTGTCAGCGCTACGCAACTGCTGGTATAATACGCATGTACCGACAGCACTGGCAAGTGTCTAACGGAGAAATCTCATGGCAAAGGTCCTGGTGGAGACGTGCTCCCGATGTGGGGCGGGCTTCGATCCCAAGTCAAAAGACTGGCTGGAGAACCAATATCACGAGTGGCTCCACGCCTGCCCCGACGGAGTGACGGGGGGTGTCGGCGAGTACGCGTCCGACTCCATCCCCGTGCTCAAGGTCGAGGAGCCCGAGCCCATACTCAACCCTCTGAGCGAACCGGCCAAAGAGCCCGAGCGGACCCGCAACGTCAACATCACCGCCCTCTACTCCAAGATCGAAGGCGCCGTCCTCCGGGCCGTAAAGGGCCTGGTCTCGACCGGGGAGAAGCCCTACGAGATTCACCTCTATGCCTCGGTCGGCATGTACCAGGCCTTCAGGAAGGTCTTCCAGGGTGGATACCAGATCGAATGGATGGCTGACCAAAGGGCGGGGACCCGCCACCGCCCAAGCATCTCCGCCGACACACAGGTCTCCGACGAGCACCTGGTTGTCCGGGGCCGAGCGGGTCAATGCCGGGTCCGGCTCGACGAGCAGACCCAGAAAGAGCTCCAGTCGCTGATAGCACCGGACACCAAGCAGGCCTGGAAGAGCTGGACCAACATGCGGTCCATCCCGGACGAGAGCACGGCGCCGGCGGAAGAGCTTGTCGGCAGGATCAGGACCCGGTTCATGGAACTGTCGGCGGAGCTGGCCGGAGAGGCGGATCGGGCCGTGAGTCGCCAAGACATGGAGTTTGTCGAGGCCGGTACGCCCTCCATCATCGAGGCCCTCGGCGGGACCATCCGGTGGACCTCGTGGAAGGGCGTCCCCCTGGAATATTCCGGAGACCTGAGCAAATGACCACCCACTACGTCATCTGGAGAACATCCTGCCCCGGCTGCGGGACCTCAGGTGTCGTCTGTCTCGACGCCCGGGCCTCAGACGCCCAGCTCCCCTGCCCAGAGTGCGGCAAGGAGAACATGGTCGCCCTGGAAGAGGGCCTCCCGGCAGACCTGTCCACCGGGCTGGCCGCAGAAGACCCCT
>CAIXHJ010000416.1 GCA_903919165.1 uncultured Holophagaceae bacterium | reverse complement strand
GGTGAGGGTCCCAAGGCCTGCGGGTTCCGCATGGTCGAAGACCCACTGGGCCACCCCCAATTCCTGCTCGTTGAGAGGGAAGGCCATGGGATGGTCCGGCCTCTGCAGCCGGCCATGTTCGTTGGGCTGGAGGACCACGCCCTGGCTTTGGAATTGGGTGGCGACATTCTGGATGGCGGAGGCCACCAGGGCCGCGGAACCCGCGCTGCGGGCCAGTTCCTGCCCCAGCCGGTAGAGGGCGTGGGTGCGCTGCTCCCGGCCCCGGGCAAGGCGGGCCTGGGCGCGGATGCGCTCGGTGAGGTTGCCGATGACCACGCCCAGCAGGAGCATCACCGCGAAGGTGCCCACATGCCGGAAGTCGTTGACGGCGAAGGTGAAGTAGGGAGGGATGAAAATAAAGTCGAGGGCCGCCACGCTGAGGATGGAGGCGAGGAGCGAGGGGCCCCGGCCGAACCGGGTCGCCACTATCAGGATGCCCAGCAGGTACACCATGACGATGTCCGCCAGTTCCGTGCGGCGGAAGATGAGCCCGGCGACGCCGCTGGCCATGGCCACCATCGTGGTGGCGAGCAGGTAGTTGCGTGCCGGACTTGTGATGGACCGCCGGATGAGCGGAGCCGCCGGTTCTCTCCCAGGTTCGCCGGTGATTACATAGATGTCGATGTCCCCGCTGTGACGGATGAGGTCGTCCACGGTGGAGCCCATCACCAGCTCCATCAAGCGGGGGCGCGACGGCTTGCCGACCACGATCTTGGTGATGTTCCGGTCCTGGGCGAAAGTGAGAATGTCCTCTTCAAGGCGTCCGCCCCCCTCGATGACCGCCGTCTCGCCCCCTAGCTTTTCAACGAGGTGCAGGTTGTTCTCGATCCGTGCGCGGTCATCGTCGGTGAACCTGAGGTGGCGACTGGATTCCACGTAGAGGGCTATCCAGGGGGCGCCAAGGGCTCCCGCCATGCGGCGCGTGCCGCGGATGAGGCGCTCTGAGAGTTCGCCGGGCCCCACGCACACCAGCAGACGGTCCCCCGCCGCCCAGGTCTTGTGGATCCCTTCGGACGCCATGTAGCGGCGCATCTGGGCATCCACGTTCTCGGCCGTGTGGCGCAGGGCCAGTTCCCGCAGGGCCAGCAGGTTGCCCTTGCGGAAGAAATGATCCTGAGCGTGCCTGGCCTGATCCGGGAGGTAGACCTTACCCTCCTTGAGGCGCACCAGCAGGTCGTCCGGCGAAAGGTCCACCAATTCCACTTCGTCGGCTCGTTCCAGCACGGTGTCCGGGACATTCTCCCGCACGATCACGCCCGTGATCTGAGCCACCACATCGCGGAGGCTCTCCAGGTGCTGGACGTTCATCGTGGTGTGGACGTCAATGCCCGCGTCTAGCAGTTCCATCACGTCCTGCCAGCGCTTGGCATGCCGGGATCCCATCACGTTCGAGTGGGCCAGCTCGTCCATGAGGATCAGGGCGGGTCGACGCTTCAGGGCCGCGTCCAGGTCGAATTCCGGGATGAATTGGCCCGCGTAGGGCAATTCCTTCCGGGGCAGGACCTCCAGCCCCTCGAGCAGGGCGCCGGTTTCACTCCGGCCGTGGGTTTCGACCACGCCGACGAGGATGTCGAGGCCCTCAACCCGCCGTTCCTGGGCGTCGGAGAGCATGGCGTAGGTCTTCCCGACGCCGGGGGCGGCGCCGAAGAACACTTTCAGCTTGGCCCGGCGGGCACGCGTCTCCTCCTCCTGCACCTGGCGGAGCAGTTGATCGGGATCAGGCCGGCGATCGTCCACGGAGTTGGCTCTTGAGGCAGACTCCAGGCTACCGCAGCTGATCGAGAGCGAGGTTCAGCTTCAGCACATTGACACGCGATTCGCCAAGTACACCCAGCTGGGGAGCCTCAATCTGAGCCGTCACCAAGCCTCGCACCTTGTTTTCGTCCAGCCCCCTCGCCTTGGCCACCCGGTGAATCTGGTAGGCGGCGGAGGCTGGGCTGATGTGGGGATCCAGGCCGCTCCCGGAGGTCGTGACCAGATCCACGGGCACGGTAGTACTGGTCGCTTCCGGATCCGCGGCGCGCAGGGTGGCAATGCGCTCCTGGACGGCCTTGTGCAGGTCCGGGTTACTGGGGGCCTGGTTGGAGCCGCCGCTGTTGGCTGCGTTGTAAGGCAGAGGCTTGTTGTCAGCATCGACCGTGGCGGAGGGGCGGCCCCAGAAATCTCCGGGGGCCGTAAAGGACTGCCCGATCCACTCGGAGCCAATCACTTTGCCATCGTTGACGATGAGGCTGCCGCCAGCCTGATGGGGGAAGAAGACCTTGGCCAGGCCCGTGACAACGAGAGGGTACGCAAGGCCCGTGAGGCCGGTGATGGCGATGAAGGAAACGAAGGCAGGACGAAGCTGTGTATTCATGGAATCACCTATGCAGCAAGATGAAAGGCGACGAGCAGCCAGTCGATGAGCTTGATGCCCACGAAGGGCACGACGAGACCGCCGGCGCCATACAACAGCAGGTTTCGCTGCAGCAGCTTGGCGGCGCCCACGGGCCGGTACTTCACGCCGCGCAGGGCCAGCGGGATGAGCACCACGATGATGAGGGCGTTGAAAATCACCGCCGAGAGGATGGCGCTCTCGGGGCTGTGGAGGCCCATGACGTTCAGGGCGCCCAGGGCCGGGTAGGTGGCCACGAAGGCCGCGGGGAGGATGGCGAAGTACTTGGCCACGTCGTTGGCGATGCTGAAGGTGGTCAGCGAGCCGCGGGTCATGAGCATCTGCTTGCCGATCTCCACGATCTCGATGAGCTTCGTGGGATTGGAATCCAGGTCCACCATGTTCCCGGCCTCCTTGGCGGCCTGGGTACCGCTGTTCATGGCG
>CAIXHJ010000415.1 GCA_903919165.1 uncultured Holophagaceae bacterium | reverse complement strand
TGGGGCAGCATCGCCACCAGGCCCTTGTAGGTGCCCCAGGTGGGGCCGCTGGCGAAGGTTCCAAGTCCTTGGTCCACGGTGAGGTCGCGGATGCCCGCCTCGTAGACGATGGCGTCGCGGTTGCCGCTGAAGGCATAGGGGCGCGCGGTCGTTCCATCCGTATCCTTCATTTTCGAGCCGTCGAAGTAGTTGGCGGCCCCCGTGAAGGCCCAGCCCCCATCGGGATTCGCGGCCGTGGTATCCACGATGGCGCCCTTGCCGATGGGGTCCCCAGAGATGGCCGCACCATTGGCGTGAACCCACTGCGCCATGGACTTGGCATAGGGGTCCAGCACGTAGCTGCTGCCGACCTGGTAGACGTAGAAGCTCTGGGAGGGCAGGGCCACTGTGGCCGAGTTCCAGACCCCGCCCGTGCCCCGGGTCATGGGCAGCGTGCCGGCAGGTGCGCTCAGCGAGTCACTCCATGCGTTGTAGAGATTCACAGTCACCGAACTGGCGTTGGGATTCCAGTAGTGGAAGGTGACGTTGCCCCCACTGACGATCGCCCCCAACGGGTTGCTGGGCACCTTAAAGAAGGCGGGATCCGCCGGGGGTGTGGCATTGGTGTCGGCGTCGATGGCCGCCGCGCTCGGCGTGGAAGACGAGGAGCCGCCACCGCCCCCTCCCCCCCCGCAGCCGAGCAGCAGGACCAATCCGGAGGTCAAGAGGGAAGCAAGGAAGCGGGTCACGGGGACCTCCAAGTCAGATCAAACAGAGCGTCCATCTGGGGAAGCGCCAGGAATGGAGGGCGCAACCCCGCCTAGCGCGCAGAGCGCTTGTACATCCGGTCGTAGTATTCGTGCAACATGCGCTGGACGCCGAAAGCGTCACGGGTGCTCTGGATAGAAGCCACCATCATGTCCACCCAGGCGCCGTGGCGGTCGTAGTAGGTGGGCAGCACTTCGTCGGCCAGCACCTTCTTGAAGGACTTGAAGTCATGCTTGTCGAGGACCTCTTCTTCCTCGCTCTCGAATCCGTCGCCGAACTGCCACCCATTCACGCCATGGTCACAGGCTTCGGGCCACCAACCGTCCAGGATGGAGAGGTTCAGCACACCGTTCATGGCGGCCTTCATGCCTGAAGTACCTGAGGCTTCCTTGGGGCGGCGGGGGTTGTTCAGCCACACATCCGAGCCGCGGGTCAGCAGGCGGCCGATCTCCATGTCGTAGTTCTCGAGGAAGACCACGCTTCCTGGGTACTTCTGAGTCATCTCGAGGATGTTCCCCACGATCCGCTTGCCGTCGTCGTCCATGGGATGGGCCTTCCCGGAGAAGACGATCTGGAGCCGGCCGGTCCTGAACAGGGGCTCGATGAACTTGCGGTCCGTGAAGATGAAGTTGGAACGCTTGTAGGGTGCGGCCCGGCGGGAGAAGCCGATGAGCAGCTTGTCCGCGTTGAGCTTGATGCCCGTCCGCACCTCGACGAAATGGATGAGCTTCCTTTTGTTGTCCAGGTGCGCCTTCCACAGCGCGTCCTTGGCCTTCTTCGGGCCGTCACAGGCGGCTGCCAGGTCGAGCATGCGGGGGTCCACCCAGGTGGGCCGGTGGATGGCGTTGGTGATGCCGATGATCTCGCTGCGCCCCTCGATCTTCTTCCACATGCCGTTGGCGGTGACGCGATGGAGGTCGGACACGGCGTTGGAGATGCGGGACAGTCGCAGGGCCCCCACGGTCATGTTGAAGGGGCTGCCACCGAGCTGCTTGAGCTGGGCCCTGGTCAGGCCGAGGTTCGCTCCCATGTACATGAACCGATCGATGGGGTGGGATTCGTTCCCGAACACGGTGGGCGTGTGCGTGGTGAAGACCACGTCCTCCCGGGTCTTGGCCCAGGCAGTCTCGAAGGTGGCGCCCTTGACCATGCGCTGGTGCATGAGTTCGAACCCGGCGAAGAGGGCATGGCCCTCGTTGAAGTGATAGACGTCGGGTTTGATGCGCAGCGCCTGCAGGGCCCGCACGCCACCGATGCCCAGCACCATCTCCTGGGCCACCCGCTCCTCGCCAAACCAGCCATAGAGCTGGCCTGTGATCCAGCGGGCCTCGAGGACGTTCTCCTGGATGTCCGTGTCCAGCAGGTAGAGGGAATCCACGCCGAAGCTGTTCACCCGCCAGACCTTCACCTTCACGGGTCGGCCCTTGATCTCCACCTCGACCATGACGCCGGTGTCTTCGAGGAATTCATGGGCCCCAATCTTGTAGGCGTCATAGACCTGACCGGTCTCGGCGTCCACCATCTGTTCGCCGAAGCCCTGCTTCCAGCGGATGCCGATGCCCACCATGGGATACCCATGATCCTTCACGCCCTTGAGGTAGTCGCCAGCCAGGACGCCCAGGCCCCCCGCATAGATCTTGAAAGGGCTTTCGAGGGCGTATTCCATGCAGAAATACGCGACCTTGGGCAGCTTCTTGGTGGACATGCACACTCCGTCCAGATCAAACCATGTGGTGTTCCGCGCGCCAGTCGTTCCGAATGGCGAGAGTGACAATGTCAGTGAGGTCCGCCCTGCACGCGCTCCAGCAGGACGTACTGTTCGGCCAGGAGGGTAGCCTTGCCCCCGGTAACCTTGGCGGTGCGGCCCGTGTAGGCATCGCGAAGCGTCTGACCCTCTTCGAAGACACCGGCCACGTTCAGGCTTAGGTCACCCTTGGCGCCGATGGCCACCACCACGCGATCACCACTGGTGGGCTCCACGCGGCTGAAGGTGTAGGGGGCCTCCGCGAGCTGCTTGTGCTCGCCGGTGGCCAGGGCGCGATGCCGGGCGCGGAAGGTGCCCAGCTTGCGCCAGTGGGCGAGGACCTTTGCCTCCAGGCTGGTCCAATTCATATCGGAACGAGTGGCCTGCTGCTGGTCCGTGCGGGGTGCCGGACCCAGAGGTCGCGCGGTTTCGTCGCCGTAGAAGATCTGCACGCCACCGGGTGCCAGCAGCAGGGCCGCTCCGCCTTCAATGAGGCGGTCGCGCTCGAACAGCTCCGTGTCGTGGGAGGAGATGTAGTTCAGCATGTGGACGGGTCTGCCTACCTGGGCCTGGGCATAGCTCCGGAAGAGCTTCTCGGGCTTGGCGAAGGCGCCCTCCTGCTGCTGGAAGTCGAAGTTGATCATGGCGTCGAAGCCGGAATCGATCAGCTTGCTCCGCGTGGGGCCCACGCCCCAGTACTCGCCCACCATCCAGAAGGGCGCGTCATCCACCTTGCGGGTGGGGTTCTTGGCCTTGAACTCTGCCAAGGCCTTCAGGGCTTCGGCCTTCAGGGCCACCCAGGCCTCAGGCTCCACGTGCTTCACGGTATCGGCCCGGAAGCCGTCGATGCCGTAGTCGCGGACCCACCGGGTGAGCCAGTTGATGAGG
>CAIXHJ010000414.1 GCA_903919165.1 uncultured Holophagaceae bacterium | reverse complement strand
GTCGCTGACCGTAATTTCCACATTTGGCTTTTGGCCGGATTTTTCGTTATTCTTATCGTTATTATTTACAGAAAGCCTAATGAACACTTTTCCTCCTGATGGTGTGAATTGGGACCTACGGCCTGGCCGTTCAGGCCCGCTTCCACGGCCTGCCCTTCCATCCGGTGGCCCCCTTCTCCACCGTGGACCTGGCCTGTCCCACCGGCGCCGCCATTCCCATCGAGGAGCGCGATGCCGCCGAAGTGCGCGGCTACGGCCCCCTGCGCTGGGCCCCCGAGGGCATGCCCGCCTGGAACCCCAGCTTCGACGTCACCCCCGTGGACCTCGTCACCAGCCTCGTGCTCGACCGCGGTGTCTACAGCGCGGCCGAGCTGAAGACAGGAGCGCTGGCGGTGGGGAAGTACTGAAAACAGGGAATCCACCTGCCTTTTCAGTCATCCCCTTCATCCCCTGCATCCCTGTTTTCAAGAACAGGCGAAGGAACAGGGATGAAGGGGATGAAAAGCAGCTCTGACGGGCTGGGCAACGGCGCAACCTCCGCGCTCCTCCGCTCCTCGGCCTTCTTCCGCGTTCTTCAATTCCTTACCTGGAAGTGCCGCCTATGCCTCACTGCCCCACGCTGCGGTACATGGCCTCGATCTCGGCCTTGAAGGCGGCGGCGATGGCCTTCCGGCGCAGCTTCAGGGTGGGGGTCAGCTCCCCCAGTTCCATGGAGAAGGGCCGCGTCAGGAGGGTGAACTTCTTCACCTGCTCGTACTGGGCCAGCTCCTTCTGCAGCTGCAGGAGGCGCTCCTCGAAGAAAGCGACGACCCGGCTGTGGGAGACCAGCTCCGCCAGGTCGTGGTACTTGAGATCCACGGAATAGGCGAACTCCTCCAGGCTCTCGAAGTGGGGCACGATCAGTGCGGAGACGAAGTTCCGGGAGTCGGCGATGATGGCGATCTGGTCGATGAAGGGGTCCTTGCCCAGCATGCCCTCCACCCGCTGGGGCGCGATGTACTTGCCGTTGGAGGTCTTCATGAGCTCCTTGATGCGCTCCGTGAAGATCAGGTTGCCCTGGGCGTCCAGGTCCCCCGCGTCCCCGGTGCGGAGGAAGCCGTCTGCGGTCATGGCCTTCGCGGTTTCCTCGGGGCGGTTGTAGTAGCCCCGCATGATGGTGGGGCCCTTCACCAGGATCTCGTGGTCCTCGCCCAGCTTCACTTCCAGCCCCTCCAGGGGGCGGCCCAGGGTGCCGATGGGCAGGGTTCCGTCCTCGTAGCAGGAGACCGTCGCGCAGGTCTCCGAGAGGCCGTAGCCGTACTTCAGGTTGAGACCGATGGACTGGAAGAAGACGTTCACGTCGTCCGCGAGGCTGGCCCCGGCCACGGGGAAGAACTTGCAGCGGCCCCCGAACAGGTCCCGCAGCTTCCGGAAGATGAGACGGTCCGCCAGCCGGAGCTTGAGGGCCAGCCAGGCCCCGGGCCGCTGCCCGGCCACGCGGAGGCGCACCCGCTCGGTGCCGGCCCGCATGGCCAAGAGGAAGAGCGCGCGGACCGGCCAGGCGGCCTTGGCGATGCGGCCGTGGATGCCCGCGTAGGCCTTCTCGTAGACCCGCGGCACCGCGCAGAGGTGGGTCGGCTTCACCTCGCCGATGACCTCGATGAGGGTGAGGGGATCCCGGATGTAGACGTTGAGCGCCCCGCTGTAGAGCACGTAGTAGGTCCAGGCCCGCTCGAAGATGTGGCACAGCGGCAGCATGGCCAGCGAGATGTCGCCGGGTTCCACCTTCAGCCGGAGGTCATGCAGGCGCATGGCCTCCAGGATGTTGGCCTGGTCGAGCATCACGCCCTTGGGCTCACCCGTGGTCCCGGAGGTGTAGACCAGCGTGAGCAGGTCGTCCTCTCGGAGTTGGGTGGCGCGGAGCCGGACCTCCTCCGCGCTCGCGGTGTCGCCGCCCAGTTCGAGCAGCGCCTGCAGCGACCGGGCCCGGGGTTCCCCTCGCAGGTCCACCGCGGGGTCCAGGGTGATCAGGTGGTCAAGGTCACCGGCGGCGAGGAAGGCCAGGCCCAGGTCCACCTCGGCCTGCTCCCCCGCGAACAGGATGTGGATGCCCGCGTCCCGGAGGATGAAGCGGGCCTGATCCGCGGTGCTGGTCGGGTAGAGGGGCACCGTGACGCCCCGGGCCGCCAGGATGCCCAGGTCCGCCTGGGTCCACTCGGGCATGTTGCGGGCGCAGAGGCCCACCTTCTCGCCGGGCTGGTGGCCCAGGCGGACCAGCCCCCGGGCCACGCCCTCCAGGGCCTCGCCCAGCTCCCGCCAGGTGAGGCCGTGCCAGCGGCCATCCACCTTCGCCCGCTGCGCGGGCCGCTCGGCCCAGTCCCGGGCGTGGTCGCGGAAGATCCCGATGAAGGTTTTGGTTTCCATGGCCTGGCCCCAGGAGGAGGACGCTCGAAGTGGTGGCGGCTGGCTTGCGCGGTGGGTGCTAATAATCTACTGCCCACGACCACTGAGCGCCTGCAGGCCGACGCCCACCACGATGACGAACAGCGCAATCCAGCGCATGGGTGTCATGGCTTCGCCGAGGAAGGCCCTCGCCATGAGGGCATTGGCGATGAATCCGAGCGCCAAGAATGGATAGGCGTAGTTCACCTGCACCATCGACAGGGCGCCGAGCCAGACGATGACGCTGACGGCATAGCAGGCCAGGCCCGCGATCACCCAGGGTTCCATCACCAACCGGAACAGTGGACCCACGGCCAGCTGCATGCCGCCCGCCGCCTGCAGGCCCTTCTTCAGGCAGATCTGCGCGGCGGCGTTGAGCAGCACGCCCAGCACGATGAGGGGGATGGCCTTCATATTGGGGCTCATGGGGCCTCCGGGACGGGGGTGGCGAAGCAGGTTTCGAGGGCCGCCCAGAGGGCCTCGGCGGGCAGCTGGGTCATGCAGGGATGGTCCGACAGGGGGCAGTGCCAGTGCTGGCATTCGAGGCAGGCGAGGTCCTCCTTGCGCAGCACCGTCACCTTCGGGCCCCGGGGCGCGGTGTGGCGGGGGATGGTGGGACCGAAGACCGCCACCACGGGCACGCCGCAGGTCGCCGCCAGATGCCCCAGGCCCGAGTCGTTGGCCAGTACGGCGGCAGCGCCCGCCAGCCAGGCGGCGCTCTGGGACCAGGGGATCTGCGCCGTGAGATCCAGCACCTCCGGCACCTGTTCCCGAAGCCGCCCGCCCCAGAGGACGTCGTCACCGGGACCGCCGAGCACCACGATGCGGAAGCCCCGGGAGAGCGTCCGGCGCGCCAGGTCCACCAGCAGATCCAGGCCCAGGCGCTTGGCGCCCGCGGCGGCGCCGATGGCAAAGGCCAGGTAGGGATTCGCATCGAATCCGTGCGCATGACGGGAGCGGGCCACGGCCTCGACGCTCTCAGCGCGCGGATGGAAGGGCAGGAAGGTCGCGGGCTTCAGCTCCGGATAGCCGAGCCGCACGATGTCCCGGTAGCGGTCCAGGGAGTGATCGTCCCGGTTCCAATAATCCAGGCTGGCGGTGAGCAGGAGGGAGGCACCCCCATCGCCGCAACCCACGCGGCGGGGCACCCGGGCCAGGAAGGCGGCGGCGGGAGCGCGGAGGCTCTTGGCCAAGGCCAGTAGCGAGGCGGGATAGTGGGCGCGAAGCAGGGCGGCCGCGCCAAGCAGGCCGGGCTTCTTCGCGGAATCGGCACAGACGGCCGCGTAGCCCGCAGCCCCCTCGAAGAGCTCCACCGTGGCCGCCGGACCCCAGGCCACCAGGGGCATTCCTGCGGCGAGGAGCGGCGCCGCCGCCTGATGCATGAGGATCGCGTCGCCCACGAACCGGGGCATGCGGATCCAGTGCGCGCGGTCCGGGATCATGGATTCTTCTTCAGCAGCAGGATCTCGCCGCCGCCCGTGGGCACTGAGAGAAGCACCTCGAAGCGGGAGCGCAGGGCCGGCGTCATGCCCCAGGCATCCTGTTCCCATTCGCCGCGCTGGGCCACCAGGCGGGCCTCGGGATCCAGGGCTTCCAGGGCCCTGGCCGTGCGCAGCTCGGGCATGAGGTGATCCGTG
>CAIXHJ010000413.1 GCA_903919165.1 uncultured Holophagaceae bacterium | reverse complement strand
GCCCGACCTGCGCACCAAGGCCACCAGATCTTTGGCCAACGCTCCGAAATCCGCGCGTCCATCCACGACTGCGGGACCGGGACTTCCCCCGCTGCCCGGCAGATCCACGCTCAGGACCGTGTGGTCCCGCGCGAGTTCTCCGGCCACGCCGGACCAGACTTCCTTGTTCCCACCGAACCCATGGATCAACAGGACGCCGGGGCCCTGGCCGATCTTCTGGAACGTCAACTCCGCAGGATGCAGGCAGAGGGCTGCGAGACAGAGCAGGAGCGCGCGGCAACGCATGGCAACCTCCAGGGCACGGCCACCCAGGATAGCCGCGCGGCGTCAAACCTTCGGTGCCTCCAGCCCGAACACGGCCCAGCCTTCTCTGGTGGGCCCGTAGGTGCTGGGCACGTGCAGGCCGGCCTGGCGCATGAGGACGGTCATCTGGCCGCGGTGGTGGGTCTGGTGGCTGACGAGGACGTAGAGGGCGAAGGCGCCGGTCCAGGTCTCGCCATAGAGGCTGAAGTTGCGGCCCAGCTCGGTGTTGCTCCAGCTGCCCGTGTGGTCGAGCAACGACTCGCTCACGGCGCGGTAGGCGTTCGAGATCTCGGCCATGGTGGGCGGCGGCGGGGAAGCGATGAATCCATCGGCACCGAGACCCACCGGCCCCTTCACTTTGAGGCCCAGGTTCTGGGGCAGTTCGAGGACCGTCTCCACCAGGTGCCAGGCCAGGCGCCGAAGGTCGCGGTGCTGGGTGTCCACGGCCTGGTGAGCCGCTGCGTCTGGGATGGCAGCCAGGACCGCCAGGGTCTTGTCTGCCTCCTGCTGCCAGATGGTCTTGAAGTCTTCCACACGACGGAACATGCTCGCCTCCTGGAAAGATCCCCGGAAGCATAGCGCAACAGAAGCTTGGGAGAGGAAAGACAAAGAGAAAAGCGCTGGTCGCGGAAGACGCGGAAAAAGCAGGGGCGTGCGCACCGGAAGCGCAGGCTGCATCCCGGGGGCGCCAAGGCCGCGCTGTGGGACGTGGATCAGGCGCCCCCGGGATCACACTTCCGGCCCGGCCGGAAGCCACCTTCGGCGGGCCTGGGCAGCGAGGAGCACGGCCCCTTCCGTGTCTTCTGCGGAATTCCGTGTCTTCCGTGACCAGCAAGGCCATGGGTGGTGTCGACCCTTGCGTTTGAATCAAACAGGCGTAACTGATCGTCGCTTGACCGGCCACACGTCCCGGCGGCGGGCGCGGGCGAGGCGGGTGATGAGCTCGTGGCGCAGATCGGCGGTATCCACGATGGCGTCCACATGCAGTTCGGCGCCCAACTTCTTCAGGTCGATGTCCTCGTTGTATTCGTCTCTGAGCTGCTGCACGTAGGCCATGCGTTCCTCTTCCGGCTTTTCGGCGATCTTGTTGGCGAAGACGGCGTTCACGGCGGCCTCGGCGCCCATGACCGCGATGCTGGCGGTGGGCAGCGCCAGCGTGGCGTCCGGATCGAAGCCCGGCCCGCTCATGGCGTAGAGGCCCGCACCGTAGGCTTTCCGCACCACTACGCAGATGCGCGGTGTGCTGCAGCTGGCCATGGCGCTGATCATCTTCGCCCATGGCGGATGATGCCCTGCTTCTCCACGGCGCTGCCGATCATGAAGCCCGGCACGTCACTGAGGAAGACCAGGGGGATGCCGAAGGCGTCGCAGAGCGTGATGAAGCGCGTGGCCTTGTCGGCGCTGTCCACGAAGAGCACCCCGCCCTTCACCCGGGGCTGGTTGGCGAGGATGCCCACGGGCTCCCCGTCCAGCCGCGCCAGGCCCGTGATGATCTCCCCGGCGTAGAGCTTCTTGACTTCGAGGAAACTCCCCTCATCCACCAGGCCCTCGATGAAGTCCTTCATCTGGAACGGGGCCATGATGTCGTGCGGGACCATCGAATCCAGAGCCTTCGCCTTGGCGGCCACGGCCTTGGGCTCGGTCCGCGGAAGCGCATCCTCGCAGTGCTGGGGGAAGAAGGACAGGTACTGCTGGCAGAGTTCGATGGCTTCGGGTTCCGTCTTGCAGAGGAAGTCGCCGCAGCCGCTCACGGAACAGTGCATCCGGGCGCCGCCGAGGTCCTCCAGGCTGATCTTCTCGCCGATCACCATCTCCGCCATCCGCGGCGAACCCAGGTACATGCTGGCGTTGCCCTCCACCATGATCACCACGTCGCAGAAGGCGGGGATGTAGGCGCCACCCGCGGCCGACGGCCCAAAGAGCAGACAGACCTGGGGCACCAGGCCCGAGAGCGCCACCTCCATGTGGAAGATGGTCCCCGCATGGCGGCGGCCCGGGAACATGTCGAGCTGATCCGTGATGCGCGCACCTGCGCTGTCCACCAAGTAGAGCATGGGCACCTTCAGCCGCAGGGCCACTTCCTGGATGCGGATGATCTTTTCAACAGTCCGGGCGCCCCAGCTGCCGGCCTTGATGGTGCTGTCGTTGGCCATCAGGGCCACGAGGCGTCCCGCCACTGTAGCGGTGCCCGTAATGACGCCATCGGCCGGGAGGTCCTTCGCCAGGGCATGGGCGAAGAGGCCGTCCTCCACGAAGCTGCCCTCGTCCACCAGTAGCTGGATGCGCTCCCGGGCGAAGAGCTTGCCCGCTTCCGCGTTCTTCGCGTGAGCCTTGGCGGCCCCGCCCTGCTTGATGCGCTCGACTTCTGAACGGAACGACTTCGGCTGCATGGGGACCTCGGAATGGATGCTCCAGCATATGCGATGCTGGAGGCATGAAGGATCTTTCCGAACCCCGCACCCGGCTCATGACGCGGCAGTTCGCCCTGGTGTGGTCACTCACCTTCGTCACATTTTTTGCGGCCTTCCAGCTCTTCCCCACGGTGCCCCTGCGCCTGCGGGAATTGGGCGCCGGCCTGGCGGAGAGCGGCCGCTTCATGAGCCTTTTCACCGCGGGCAGCGCCGTGGGCGCGCTCTTCACGGGCCCGCTGGGCGACCGGGTGGGGCACCGCCGCCTGGTGATCACGGCCGCCCTGCTCTACGCGGGATTCCTTGGAGCCTATGCCCTGCTGTCGACCCGCTGGGGATTCTACCTCCTGGCCGTGCCCCACGGCATCGTGTGGTCCGGGTTGCTGACGGCCACCATGGCCTCCCTCGCCCATGTGCTGCCCGAGGACCGCCGCGCCGATGGTCTCAGCCTCTACGGCCTCGCCAGCCCCGGCGGCGTCATCGTGGGTCCGCTGCTGGGCCTGTGGATCTTCCAGCGGTGGGGCTTCGCGCCCATCGGTTGGTACCTGGCGGCGCTCTTCCTCCTGCTCGGCGCCCTGGGCGCCATCCTCCCCAAGGATCATCCCCACGGCCGGGCGGAGGGATTCAAATGGCCCGATGCCACGGTGCTCGCCCCCTGCCTGATCCTGTTCTGCGTGGCCCTGGGCTACGGCGCCCTGGGCACCTACACGGCCCAGGAGGCCCTGGATCTGGGGATGAAGCTGCCTTCGGCCTTCCTCTCCTCCATGGCTGTGGGCATGGTGATCATGCGCCTGGCCATGCTCCGGCGCGGCTTCGGCAGGCGGCCCATCCGCAAACTCCCGGGAATGCTGCTGGGGGCCTTCGCGGGCCTGGTCCTGCTGGCGGCTTTGCCCGGCGGCATGCTGCGCCACGTGGTGGCGGCTCTGCTCTACGGTGCGGGCTACAGCATGCTGCACACCCTGCTCAATGCGAAGCTGCTGGAATCCGTGGATCCCAAGCGGCGCGGTGCGGCCTTCGGCGCCCTGCTCTTCGCCTTTGATGCCGGCATCGGCCTCGGCAGCTTCAGCCTGGGCTGGACCATCGGCCGCTACGGCTATCGCATGGGCTGGGCCCTGGGCGCCCTCGCACTGATCACGGCCCTGCCGCTGGCGCTAAGGCTAAGCCGGGATTGATCAGGCCCTGCGATGCAGCTTGTGCACGGAGGCCTGATCCAGGCACTTCACGAGCATCTCGTCGATGTTCACGTGGTCGGGCAACATGAGGCACCAGCGCACGCATTCGGCCACATCCAGGGCCGTGAGCGGCTTCACGCCCTGGTAGACAGCTTTCGCCTTGTCGTCATCCTTCATGCGCACGGTGGAGAATTCGGTCTCGGCCATGCCCGGGTCCACGGAGGTCACTCGGATCGGCTCGCCGCACAGCTCCAGGCGCAGGCTGTGGGCCATGGCCTTCACACCGAATTTGGAGGCGCAGTAGACGCTGCCGCCCTCGTAGGGCTGGTGCCCGGCGGTGGAGCCGATGAAGAAGACGTGGCCCCAGCCGGCTTTGCGGAGGTGGGGGATGCCCGCGCGGATGGTCTTCACCACGCCTTCGACGTTGGTGCGCATCATGGCTTCCAGGTCTTCGTCCGGGGTCTCCCACATCTTGTAGGTGCCGCTGGCGAGACCGGCGTTGGCCACCAGCACGTGCAGCCCGCCGAGGGCCGCTGCGGCGGCCTCCACGAAGGCGTTCACGCTGATGGTGTCCCGGGTGTCCACGGCCCCCGCGAAGGCTTTGATGCCATGCGCCCTCCCGAGCTCATCAGCCAGGGCCTGCACGCGCTCCCGGCGGCGGGCACCCAGGGCCAGATGGCAGCCCTGCGCAGCCAGCAGCCGTGCCGTGGCTTCCCCGAAGCCGCTGGAGGCCCCCGTGATGAGGACGATGGGATGCTCGGGACGCATGGATGTCCTCCGGATTTCCGTGGTGGCCTACTTGAAGTTCCGATGGAACTCGCCGAGAGCATCGACAACTTTCTGAAGCTTTTCCGTGGGCGGCAGGATGGTGGTGCGGAAGTGGGCGGTGCCTTCGGCTTGGCCGAAGCCGGAGCCCGGCACGACGCAGATGCCCGTCTGCTCCAGCAGGGCCATGGAGTAGTCGGAGTCCGTGCGCTCCGGTGGGAGGGTGATACTCGGGAAGGCGTACATGGCGCCCGCGATGACGTTGCAGCTGATGCCCTCGATGCGGTTCAGGCCCTCGGCCAGCAGGATGGCACGCTGCTTCAGCGTGTCGAGGATGGCTCCCTTCTCCGCGGCGTACTGCGCATAGGAAGGCATGCCGGGTTTCGGCGGACGGACCATGGCGTAGACGGCGGTCTGGCCGGGGAGGTTGGCACAGAGGTTCACGCTCTGGAGCTTCAGGATCTGCGCGGCCACCTCATCCGGAACGTTCCGGAACTCGAAATAGCCGCCGCGCACGCCGCACTCGCCCAGGAAGCCCTTGGAGCAGGAATGGAAGCTGAAGAGGGTGACGTCCTTCGCCTCCAGCTGATGCAGGACCTTGGCGAAGGAAACGAACTCGTCCCCCGAAAGGTAGATGTTCTCCTGGTAGACCTCGTCCGCCAGGATCGCGAGTCCGTGGGCCTTCGCGAACTCGATGATCATCGCGATGTTGGCCTCGTCCAGCACCGCACCCGTGGGATTGCCGGGGTTGATCACGCAGATGGCCTTCACGTGCGCGCCTTCGGCTTCCGCGGTGGCCAGCGAGGCTTCCAGCAGGGTGCGGCTAAGCTTCCAGCCGTTGGCCTCATCCAGCTGGTAGGACACCATGCGCCCCTCGCTGAGCGTGATGGTGGCCGAATAGAGCGGGTACTGGGGAATGGGGACCATGATGCCGTCCTGGGGCCCACTGATGAGCAGGCGCAGGATGGTCTGCACACCCTTGCTGGCGCCGTCCGTGAGGAAGATGGCGTCGGGATCCACGCCGATGTGATCGCGCTCCAGGATGAACTCGGCCACGGCCTCGCGGATGAACCGCACACCCCGACTTTCGCTGTAGGCACCGAGCCCATGCTTCGTGCCGGCGAGGATTGATTTGGCGACCTCGATCACGTCCGCGGGAAAGGCGCTGGGCGCCAGGTCCATGAGCGCCGGGTACTCGCAGAGGGCGAGGATCTGGCGGTTCCAGGTGAGGGCTTTCTGCCCCAGGGACTGAGGGTTGCCGATGTTGCAGTAGATGATCTCGCGGCCCTGCTTCTCCAACTCGGCCGCGCGAGCCACGATGGGCCCCCGCACCGCGTATTCGGTCTCGAGGACGGTCTTCCCTATGTCGGCTATTTGGACGGTCATCGGACACCCCAACCCGTGAGTTTACTCTGAAGGTGCCCTGTGATCCGCGTCATCCTACCCAGGATCAAGGGCTCTGACCCTTGGTGCTGGACCGCGCGGCGATAGACTGAAGGCCAGGACGCTTCCAGTCACGCCACCTCCCTCCCTTTCCCGAAGAGGCACCCATGCTTGGTTTCACCCTTTCCCCCGAACAGCAGGCTGAAAAAGAGCGCGCCCACACCTTTGCCGAGAAGATCATGCGCCCCGTGGCCCGCAAGTACGATGAGACCGGCGAATGGGCCGTGGACGTCTACAAGGCCGCCTGGGATCAGGGCTTCTTGCAGGCCCTGGTGCCCAAAGATTGCGGCGGTCCCGGCGTCAGCCAGATGGAGGAAGCCATCGTCTGCGAGGAATTCGCCTGGGGCTGCGCAGGCCTCTACACCTCCATCATGGCCAACGGACTCGCCATGACGCCCTTGCTCGTCGCCGGGAGCCTCGAGCAGAAGAAGAAGTGGCTGGGCATGCTGGCCGAAGAGCCCAAGTTCGCGGCCTTCTCCCTCTCCGAACCCAACGCCGGATCCGACGCCGGCGGCATGAGCTGCCGCGGGGAGAAGAAGGGCGACAAATACATCATCAACGGCACCAAGTGCTACTGCACCAACGGCGGCTACGCCGACTGGTACGCCCTCTTTTGCAGCACGGACCCCAGCAAGGGCGCCCGCGGCACCAGCTGCATCATCGTTCCCCGCGATACCCCGGGCCTGGTGGTGGGCAAGGCCATGGACAAGATGGGCCAGCGCGCCTCGAACCAGGTGGAGCTCTACTTCAACGATGCCGAAGTACCCGTGGAGAACATCCTTGGCAAGGAAGGCATGGGCTTCGTCATCGCCATGAAGACCCTGGACCAGACCCGCGCCGCCGTGGCTGCCGGAGGCGTGGGTGTGGCCCGGGCCGCCTTCGAGATCGCCCTGGAATACGCCAAGACCCGCATCCAGTTCGGAGCGCCCATCTTCGCGAACCAGGCCATCAGTTTCATGCTGGCGGACATGGCCAAGAAGATCGAGGCCAGCCGCCTGCTCACCTGGCAGGCCGCCTGGATGACCGACAACGGCATCAAGAACTCCAAGCAGAG
>CAIXHJ010000412.1 GCA_903919165.1 uncultured Holophagaceae bacterium | reverse complement strand
CGCCCACTGGAAGGAGGGCCCGGATCTCGGCTGCTGCAGAGGTCGTGGCGGCCACCGAGATCACTTTCATGCGCCCAGCTCGAGCAGCCCCCAGCAGGTCCTCGACGAGGATCCGCCCCTCGGCGATGAAGCAGGTCCCATGGTCGGGATGCTCCCGCTCCCCTGCGAAGCGCAGATCGCGGTAGGGGTCCCAGGGATCGAAGGTAGCCATAGGTCCAGCGTAGCCTTCATCGAGGTTCAGCCCGCATGATGCACCCCCGGAATCACCCGCCACGATGAGTGGACACCCCAGAAAAACAGGCCCTGGGATGGTCAATGCTGCGTTAGGCACTATGGAGAGATCAGGTTATTTCGACCCATATGCATTTCATTGCCGTGGCAGTTGAAGCTGAACTATCCGTTCTAGAGCCATTTATCTATGTGCAACTTCAAAAGATCCGGCCCTTGTGTATAGGCACTTAAGGAATGTTCATGCCAATCATAACGTATTAATTTTATTAACATTTCTTGACATCGGATCAGCCTGATTCAATCTTTTATTTCCACCCTTTGTCTCTTTCCCTAAGGTCGCTGTGGATTGGTACGCACTTGTTACAGGGCTCCTCACTCACCGTTACAGACATTGGAGTATCGTTTGGAGCTACCCATGCATTCTGAGCCTGGATTGATCCGTCTTCGGGCAAGTGCTTGGGTCAGTCAGACCTGCACCCGCCCGGGCGTTCGCCACGCAGTGAAGCTATTGCTCGACGCTGGTTTTGCTGCCGTCGCTTGGGTGACGGCATTCAGTCTTGTACACAGTGACTTTCCCAGCCCCCTCTCCGTCCTTGAATGGGTTGCATTTGCGATGGTGGTGAATGTTTCCTTCCAGCACACCCGCCAGCACTACCGCTTCACAGGCTTCGAGGAGGTCCGGTCGCTCATGCTGAGCATGATGGCGATGATCGCAGTCGCAGCTGGGTGCTTCGTGATAGATAGATACCTACACCTGGGGATTGAACATCCGAAGGTCACTCTGGCTGCGAGCATTCTCACAGCCTTGACATGGGTCCTGGTGCGCGCAGCTGCCGTCGATCATTTCCGTCATCAGCTATTGAAAAATAATCCCCCCCGTCCGACGGTGGAACGCCGGAAAACACCTCGCGACGGCTCCTCCGCCAATGACCTGGCGCTCCTTACCCTCATCGTGGGAGCGGGTCAGGCCGGGGCACAACTCTGCCATGAGCTTCAAGTGAATCCGAACCTGAAATGCAAGGTGGTCGGTTTCGTGGACGACGCGCTGGAGAAGCAGGGGGTCAGGATCCAGGGCGTGCCTGTGCTAGGTCATTCAAGGCTTCTTTCCACCTTCCTCAAGGAATCCCGCGCCACTCAGGTGATCCTTGCCATGCCAAGCGCTCCCGGTTCTCGCATCCGGGAGTTGGCCAAGATCCTGCATGGGCAAGGTGTTCGCGTAAAGACCTTGCCAAGTATGGAAAACTTCTTGGGAAAGGATGCATGGAAGCCAGAACTCCGTGATATCGCCATCGAGGATCTGCTTCGCCGGGAACCGATCCAGCTGGATCTTGGGGCCATTCAACAAGCATTGGTGGATTCGGTGGTGCTCATCACCGGCGCAGG
>CAIXHJ010000411.1 GCA_903919165.1 uncultured Holophagaceae bacterium | reverse complement strand
GCATCCAGGTGGGCATGGACGCCGAGCAGGTTCTTCACCACGCCGAGGCGGACGCCCTGCAGGCCATCTTTCACGAGAAAGCGCGTGTAGTCCACCTCCCGACGCGCATCCGCCTCGCGTGTGGCGGCATCCTTCAGATCGCTGCCCGCCAGGACACCCAGCAGGATCGCCGCGTCGCGCACCGTGCGCGCCATCGGTCCGGGCGTGTCCTGGGTATGGGAGATGGGGACGATGCCGCTTCGGCTCAGCAGGCCCACGGTGGGTTTCAATCCCACCAGCCCGTTCGCGTTGGCGGGGCTCACCACGGAGCCATCGGTCTCCGTGCCCACAGCCACGGTGCAGAGACTCGCCGCCACGGCCGCACCGGAGCCTGAACTCGATCCGCTGGGGCTGCGGTCCAGGGCGTACGGATTGCGCGTCTGCCCGCCACGCCCGCTCCAGCCACTACTGCTGCGAGTGGAGCGCAGGTTCGCCCACTCGCTGAGGTTCGTTTTCCCAAGGATCACCGCGCCCGCCTCGCGCAGCTTTTTCACTATGAACGCGTCCTCCTTCGGGACGGGAGCGTGGACCATGGCCAGGGATCCCGCCGAAGTCTTCATGGCATCGGAGGTGTCGATGTTGTCCTTGATGAGCACGGGAATGCCATGGAGCGGACCCCGCACTTTCCCCGCCTTCCGCTCGGCGTCCAGGGCCCTGGCGATGGTCAGGGCCTCCGGGTTCAGTTCGAGGACCGAGCCCAGCTTCGGACCCGCCTGATCGAGGGCCCGGATGCGCGCCAGGTACCCCCGCACCAGTTCCACCGCCGTCCATCGGCCTGCGGCGAGACCTGCCTGGAGGCCATCCACCGTGGCTTCCTTCAGCACCAGCCTCGTCGCCGGGGCAGCGGCCTTCAGGTCAGCGCCCACAAGCGCCGCCATGCCCGTGGCCAATCCCACCCCCAGGAAGGCCCGGCGGTCGAGGAACGGGAAATCAGATTCAAGCGGCATGGCCATTCCTTATCTGGGGTCAAGGGATCATACCAACGACCACCCGCCGGCTCGCGGGGGGTGTCTACCGATCGCGAACTTCACAGGGGACCCTTCTGCTCGATCCTGGGTTCAGGGAGGCCCCCATGGCCGCGTTCCTGCTCTGGCTCATCTTGCTGGTTGTCTGCTGGCCACTGGCCATCCTGGCGCTGCTCCTCTACCCGCTGATCTGGCTGCTGCTCCTACCCTTCCGCCTGCTTGGCTTCGCAGTCGAGGGCGCGTTCGGACTTGTGAGGGCCTTGTTCCTGCTGCCGGCGCGAATTCTCGGAAAGCGATAAGTTGGCGGGAGGGTTCGGGTGGACCGATATTTTCTGCGGACGCCCCCCGCGCGAGACGCAGAGCCGGGGGTGGGGCAGGAGGTTGCCATGGATCTCTATCTGGACAGCAAGGAAACGGAGCTCTTGGCTGGACTCCTTGAGCGCTACCTGGAGGACATCCGGCGGGAGATCCACCACACGGACCATGCAGCCTTCAGGGCGGCTCTCAAATCGGATGAAGTCCTGATGCGCAAGATCCTGGGGAAATTGAAGGCACCGGTGGCCATGGGGATTTAGAACATCAGGCCATGACCGGATTGCTATAGCCAACGCCTGACTCGCCGGGTGTAGGCCAGGTACTCCTGCCCGAATTGGGCGTGCAGGCGGATCTCCTCCCGGACGATGACGAGCCGATCCAACAACAGGACCAGTACCGGTGTCAACCACAGCATCCAGGCAGAATCCAGTAGGACTCCTAACCAGACGAGCAAGAGCGAAAGGCCTAGATAGAGCGGGTTCCGGGACCAGCGAAAGGGTCCCGAGGTCAGCAGCGCGGAGGCCACACCGTTCGGCTCGGGGGTCGTGCCCATGCGCTTGAAGGTCAGCAGTCCCCAGCCCCCGTGGATGCCCGCAAGCAGCAGGAGCATGGCTCCCAGGACCAGCCGGACGGCCGGTGGAAGGCCGAGTGAGAGAGGATGGATGAAGCCGAGACCCCAGCCCACCAGGAGGCAGCCGACGAACAGGAGGGGTGGCTGGGGGGATCTGCGGGGCGTGGACATCGGTGGGCGTTTCTCGGAGGAGGAGGGTCGAGTGGAAACGCTGCCCAGGCTCAGGCCAGGGCCTTTTCGAGGGCGTTCGAGTACAGTCCCTTCAGCTCGGCGGCCTCGGCATCCAGCAGGGGCTGGCCGTCCACGGCGAGGGCGATGCGGGCACCCCCGGTGGCGCCGATCTTGGCAAAGGGCACGCGATGGGTGGCGCAAAGGGTGGCCAGGCTGCCTTCGCCTTCTGAGCTCACGGACACCACGATGCGCCCCGCGGATTCGCCGAAGAGCAAGCTGTCAAGGCGCAGCCTGCCGCGGCTCAGCAGCAGCTGACAGCCCATGCCAGCGCCGGAGGCGCCTGGAACATCAGCCCCGAACGCGCTTTCCAACGCCGTGACCAACAGTCCTCCCTCGCTCGTGTCGTGGGCGCTGCGGATGAGGCCCAGTCGGATGCCCTCGCGCACACAGGCCTGGAGGCGCAGTTCCTCGTCCAGACGAAGTTCGGGGCAGGCGCCCTGCACCCTGCCGGTGCGGAGCTTCAGGTATTCGCTGCCGCCCAGTTCGTCCCGGGTTTCGCCCAGCAGGAAGATGCCGTCGTGGGCGGCGCGGAAGGCCGATCCACAGATGCGGTTGCCCACCTTCGACAGCGCCGTGGCATCGGGCGAATCCACCGCTACCTGCCCCGCGCAGTCCTCCACCAGGCCCACCGCCGCGATCATGGGCGTGGGGAAGATGCTCTGGCCTTCGGTGTCGTTGTAGAGGCTCACGTTGCCGCTGACGATGGGCACGTCGAGCGCGAGGCAGGCCTGCCGGATGCCCAGGCAGCCCTGCTCGAAGGTCCACATGTTCTCGGGCTTCTCGGGATTGCCATAGTTGAGGCAGTCCGTGAGGCCGATGGGCTCGGCGCCCACGCAGGCCAGATTGCGGCAGGCCTCGGCCACGGCGTGGGCGGCGCCCCAGAAGGGATCCAGGTAGCAGAAGCGGCTGTTGCAGTCGCTGCTCATGGCGACGGCCTTGCCCGTGTCCTGGCCCGCCTCGTTCTTCACCCGGATGATGCCCGCGTCGCCGCGACCCATGCCCAGCAGGGTATTGCTGCGCACGGTGCCGTCGTACTGCTCGAAGATCCAGCGCTTGCTGGCCACCGTGGGTGCCTGGAGGAGCTGCCGCAGCGTGCGTTCCACGTCTGCAGGCTTGAGGTCCGCCGGCATGGGCGCAGCGTTCACGGCATCCAAGTATCCGGGCCGCTGGCGGGGACGATCATACTTCGGGGCAGCGTCCACCAGGGGTTGGATGGGCAGGTTGATGACGGCCTGGCCGTGCCAGCTGCCGATGAAACGGCCGCTATCGGTCACTTCGCCCACCGCGCAGGCATCGAGGCCCCACTTGTGCAGCACGCCGATGATGGCCTCCTCGCAGCCGGGTCGCGCCACCAGCAGCATGCGCTCCTGGCTTTCACTGAGCATCAGCTCGAAGGGCGTCATGCCCTCTTCCCGCATGGGCACCTGGTCCAGGCGGATCTCCAGGCCCGTTCCGGCGCGACTGGCCATCTCGAAGCTGCTGGACGTCAGGCCCGCGGCGCCCATGTCCTGGATGCCGACGACCCAGTCGGTCCGGAAGATCTCCAGACAGGCTTCGAGCAGGAGTTTCTCCGTGAAGGGATCGCCCACCTGTACCGTAGGGCGCTTTTCCTCGCTGCCCTCGCCGAACTCAGCGGAGGCCATGCTG
>CAIXHJ010000410.1 GCA_903919165.1 uncultured Holophagaceae bacterium | reverse complement strand
TGCCAAGGCGGTGAAATGGTTCCGGAAGGCAGCAGATCAGGGTCACGCTAAGGCCCAGGTCAAACTAGGTGTGGCATACGACAATGGCAAGGGCGTCCGGCAGGACCATGTCGAGGCACTGAGGTGGTATCGGAAGGCTGCACAACTGGGGGAGGCGACAGCCCAGTTCCTGCTTGGCACCAGTTACTATCAGGGGCAAGGCGTTCCGCAGGACTATGCCGAGGCATTCATATGGCTCAGTATCTCAGCCGCAAATGGAGAGAAGAGAGCGTCCGAATTCCGAGATTCCGCAAACAAGGAACTCTCCTCTCAGGATGTCGAACGGGCCCTCGTTCGAGCCCGGAAGCTAAATATGGAGATCCAGTCGAGGAAGGGAAGACGGTGATCGCCGCAAGAACAGCCGTGGTGCAGGTTACCAGGTGCTCCATGTCTGCAATGATGATCACTCCAGGGCCTGCTACATGGAGGTGCTGCCAGATGAGAAGAAGGACACCACGGCCTCTTTCCTCCAGAGGGCGCTTTTGCATTTCCAGGCCCAGGGCGTCCAAGTCCGGAAGCTGCTGACGGACAACGGATCTCCCTACCGTTCCAGGGAATTCAAGGCCATGCGAGAAACCTTCGGCCTGAAGCACGCCCGAACCCGACCCTATCGCCCGAGAACCAACGGCAAGGCCGAGCGCCTCATTCAGACTGCCCTCAGGGAATGGGCCTACGGCCCCAATTGGCAAAGCTCAGACGAAAGAAACCAGGCGCTCAGCGCCTGGCTCCACTTCTACAATCACCACAGGCCCCACTCGGCCTTAGGTGGTCAGCCCCCAGCCTCAAGGCTGAACAACCTCGTTGGCAACGACAACTAGGCGAGGGCCCTCATCAGCAGGAAGAGACAGCCATTCCACCCGGCATGGACGAGTATCGGTGTCCTCAGGCTGCCGGTATGGCGCATGGCGAACCCCAGGACCAAGCCGAGCGTGCTCAGGATCGGAAGCCCGGCCGGCTGGAGGTGGATGGCCCCGAAGAGCAGGCCGATACCAGCAGGGCCACGGCCAGGGTCTGACGCCGGGCCAGGACCGGCAGGAGAAAGCCCCGGAAGAGCAACTCCTCGAAGCAAGGTGCGATCCCCGCGACGAGCACGAACATGACAAGGTTCGGGCCCCAGCCCGACAGCCCCCGCAGCAGCTCCTGAAGATCCCGCTGAGGGCTCTGGTCCGGCCTGATGATCCAGCCGGAAACCAGAGCCACGGCCAGGACCAGTACCACCGCCAGGGAAAGGAAGGCGCAACCCCAGGCAAGGTCTCGCCCCAGCCGGCCCGGGGCCACTCGGCGCCATAAATGGGTGAAGCCAATGCCCTCGGACCAGCAGAGCAGCCCGGTTCCGACGGCCGCATGCAGGACGTAGGAGAGGGGGCCAGCCAGCCAGTGCACCCGGGGCCAGGGATGGAGCAGCAAGCCCACCAGGTTGCTGAAGAGGAAGAAGGCCAGGAACCAGGCCAGCAGGACCAGCGCTGCGGCGCGCCCGGACAGGGTCCACAGGGGCAGAGCCTGGCTCGGGGTCTTGCGGGTCCCGACGAGGTAGACCCCAACAACGAGGCCAGCGGCTCCGGCGCCCAGGGCCACCAGGCCGAGCAGGCCGAGACCGACCAGGCGGGTCATCAGGGCCGCCCGGGCACGGGCACGGAGCGCATCGCCCTGGCCCTCGCGGTCCAGAAGGCGGGCCTCGAGCAGATCGGCGGTGTAGCCCTTGCCCAGGTGCCGGCGGAGTTCATCGCGGTCAGCCCGGCTGGGCAGGGGCCCATCAGCGTAAGCGGCCAGGCAGGCATTCCGGAAGGTGAGCCCCCCGGGTCCCCTTGGCGTCACCGGGTCGATCCACGCCCTGGCATCCCCGCCCGGGTCGGTTCGCTCGGCCTTCAGCACCGCCAACATGGCGCGGTCCCAGGGCTCCTTCAG
>CAIXHJ010000409.1 GCA_903919165.1 uncultured Holophagaceae bacterium | reverse complement strand
CTGGCCGAACAGCTGGTACTCGGAAAACCGCTGTTCTGGGTGGACGCGGAGGACCTCCGAGCACGAATCGAGGCCAAGCGCTGGGTGCGTGGGCTCCAGATCCGCAAGGATCCACCGGATCGCCTGAGTCTCGTCATCGAGGAGCGGCACCCGGTGCTCTGGCTGGTCCGCCCAAATGGCGTATTTCTGGTATCGGACGATGGAATCCTGCTCGATCGCGTCAATATGGCAAATTTAAACCCCATTCCCGTGGTAGTTGACCCATCCAGTCAGACAGATCATGGACTGGCCCATCTGGTGAGCGCTGCTCGGATTCTCCGCGAAAAGCAGCAAGGTTTTTATGAGCGCATCACCGAGCTGCGCGACGATCCGAAAGGGCCGGTGGCCTACATCGAGGGACTTCCTGCACCGATCTATCTTTCCCGTCAAGATGTAACGAAAAACGTACCCAATTTCCAGGGACTCTTCGTGGACCGCCTGTCCCAGCGGCCGGATCTCGCACGCCTCCGCTATGTGGACCTGAGGTGGGACGACGAGGTCGCCGTGGGTGAACCCGAGGACGCCCACGCCCCGGCAAAGCCGCGGCGCTGAGGCGCGCGGAAAGAAAACGGCGTTTTTCTGTACCGGGAATCCTCGATTTTTCGATGAAAACTGGTATATACCTAGAGCAAGGAAAAGGATCTTCATGCCTCAGCGTGCCGTTCTCCTGGGCCTCGACCTCGGTGCAAGCAAAGTGGTGGCGGTGGTCGCCGTTCAGGAGGAAGACGGGACGCTCAATGTGACCGGGACCGGCCAGGCCTCCCCTCAGGGCGGCATGACCCAGGGCCAGATCACCGACATGGACCACAGCACTCGAGCCATCGTGAAGGCGGTGGAGGAGGCCATGAACACCGCGGGCCAGGCCAAGGTGGATGGCATCCGCGTGGCCGTGGACGGCATCCAGTTCAAGGGTGAGAATCTCCGGGATTCCATCACCATCTCCAGTAGCGACAAGATCCTCACATCCGCCGACCGGGATCGCGTGCTGGAGCAAGCCACCAACAGCTGCAAGCTGGCCAAGGAGGAGTTGGTCCTCCACCGCATTCCGCAGATATTCCACATCAAGGGCCAGCGCGACATCCGCAATCCGGTGGGCATGTTCGGTGAAACGCTGGAGGCCGAGGTACGCATCATCGTGGCACCCAGTCCAGTGATCATGAACATCCAGCTCGCGTTGAAGAATGCTGGGCTGCATGGATCCGAGTTGATGTATTCGCCGCTGGCCAGCGCCGAAGCCGTCCTGAACCGCGAGGACCGCGAGAATGGCGCGGTGGTTGTGGACATCGGGGAGCAGCTCACCCACCTGGGCATCTTCCTACACGGCACGCTTTTCCATTCGGCGGTCCTTCCGATCGGCGGCGCGCACTTCACCCGCGACCTGGAAATCACCAAGCACCTAGGCGGAATCACGGCTTCCGAGCGCGTCAAGATGCGCTTTGGCACCGTGCTCCCCAACCATGTGCCCGTGGAAGAATCCATCGAACTCGAGGAGGAGGGTCGCCAGGTATCCCGGCGCGAGATCGCGGAAGTGCTTCAGGCCAGGGCCGCGGAACTGTTGAATCTGGTACTGGCCGAAATGGGCCGCACCGGGGTCATGCACGAGATCCACGGCGGTGTGCACCTTGTAGGCGGCGGCGCGCTGCTCACCCACCTGCCCATCCTCGCCCAGACTCTCCTGGGAAGGCCCCGTGTGGTGTTGGGCCGCATCCAGGGCGTGGGCGGCCTGCCCCAGGCCACCGGCAATCCTTTCTTCGTGAACGCGCTGGGCGCCGTCAAGGCCCTGTCGCGCGACATGAATGAAACCCGCGGCAAGCAGGATCGGGGAGATGGTTTCCTCGGCCGATTCAAGAAGCTGTTCTAGCCATGAACCTCAAGCACTGAACCCTTCCCCTTCGAGAGCCCCGATGTCCGAGACCCCCTTCCTACCTTGTCCCCACAGCCTTCCCGGCGCCAATATCAAGGTCCTGGGCGTGGGCGGCGCGGGCTGTAATGCCATCAACCGCATGGTCGATAGCGGAGTCACCGGCGTGCAGTTCATCGCCATGAACACCGACCAGCAAAGCCTTGGCCACAGCAAGGCCCATCTGAAGCTGCCCCTGGGGCCCCAGAGCAGCCGCGGCCTGGGAGCGGGTGGCAACGCAGAGCGCGGAGCCGTGGCCGCGGAGGAAAGCCGCGAGGAAGTGCTGGCGGCCCTGCAGGGCGCCGACATGATCTTCATCACGGCCGGCATGGGCGGCGGGACGGGCACCGGCGCGGCCCCCGTCCTGGCCAGCTACGCCAGGGAACTGGGCGCGCTCACTGTGGCGGTGGTGATCACGCCTTTCGCCTGGGAGGGCCGCAAAAAGGGCGATCTTGCCCTGACTGGCCTGAGCAACCTGCGCGACACAGCGGATACCGTCATCGTCGTCAGCAATGAGCGCCTCAAGAACGTCTGTGATGCCCGCGTCACCATGAAGGAGGCCTTCCGAGTGGCGGACGGTGTGCTCATCCAGGGAGTGCGCGGCATCGCAGATCTCATCCTCAAGCCCGGCATCATCAATGGCGACTTCGCTGATGTCGAGGCCGTACTGCGCAACGGTGGCGAAGCCCTCATTGGCACCGGTTCGGGCCGTGGCGAAGAGGCCGTCATGGATGCCCTCCGGAAGGCCCTGGCCTGCCCCCTGCTGGAACGGGCCCAGTCGGGCGCCGCGGCCAATGTCATGGTGTCCATCACGGCGGATTGGGAAGTGATGGAAGCCTCGGCCATCGAGACCGCCATGAACTACCTTCAGGATCATTACAACGGCCGACCCGACATCAAAGCCTGTACCGTGGAAGGTGAGGGCATGGAAGACCGCGTGCTGGTCACGGTGCTCGCCAGCGGCTTCGACCAGGAGGAGCGTCTGTTGGAAGAGCGCCGCAACAGCCTACACTTAAGCGGCATCACTGATGGCGTGTCCAACCACGCCTACACGACTGCGGTTCCCATCCAGTCCCAACCCCTACCTGCCAACGTGGTGAGCGGCCGCGTCTATGGTGAAGTGCCCGCTGGAGAGCAGGGGCCCACACCCACCCGGCTGCTCCCCCAGGCCCCCACGCCCAGCGGCGAACTGCCCGGCATGGCTGATGATCTGCACGTGCCCGCCATCATTCGCATGGGCCAGGGACGGCTGCCGATCGAGTAGCCCGCCTCTGAACCGCCTTTTCGGAGGATGCATTGCCCATGCTCCGACCTGTGATGACCCCGCCACCCGGCACCCGGCTGCTCCGCTTCGTGGGGGATCGGACGGTGTTCGCGCTGGCCCACCCGCAACCGGGGACCCATGGCTGGCGGGCCTTCCTTCGCACCAACCTCACTCGCGCAACAGGGATGCGCGAGGAGATCCTGTCCCTGCTGGGAGAGCGATCCGGCGATCCGGCGGGATCCTCCTGGCGCGATATCCCGTTGGATGAAGCGGAAGAGGGCTGGGCGCTGGACCTGGCCCTGACCGAACCAGGTTCCTTCTGTGCCAAGGCCTACTGCGTGGATCCTGATGGTTTCCAGCACTGGCCGGAGGGCGAGAACCTCTGCCTATCCATCCATCCCGATCGCCTGCGCACCGCCAATACGATCTACTGCGCCTTCCCCCGCATGTTCGGGAATGCGGCAGGCCGCCAGAAGCCCGACTTCGCTGGGACCATCCAGGCCCTGGATGCCGCCGGCTATTCCGTCATCCCCCCTTCCGGCCGTCTGCGGGACCTCACCGCCGCCGTGCCCCACATCCTGGAGCGGCTAGGGTGCCGGATCCTGCACCTTCTTCCCGTGGGCCCTGTGCCCACCACCTACGCCCGCCTGGGCCGCTTTGGAAGCCCCTACGCCCAGTTGGATCTCACCGCCATCGACCCGGCCCTGGTGGATTTCGACCGGCGAACCACGGCCGTGGGGCAATTCCAGGAATTGACATCGGCTGTCCACCAGCGGGGTGGGCAGGTCATGCTGGACATCCTGGTGAACCACACGGGCTGGGGTTCCCGTCTGCTGGAAAATCGGCCGGAATGGTTCCGCCGCAATACAGATGGGACCTTCCACAGTCCCGGGGCGTGGGGCAACACCTGGGCCGACCTGGTGGAACTGGACCAGGGTAGCCCGGCCCTATGGGACACCGTGGCCCGAGCCCTGCTCGTCTGGTGCGGACGGGGCGTGGATGGTTTCCGCTGTGACGCCGGGTACATGGTGCCCCTGCCTGCATGGCAGTACATCACCGCCAAGGTACACCGGTGTTATCCCGAGACAGTCTTCCTGCTGGAGGGACTCGGCGGGGCTTGGGAGGCCACCGAAACCCTGCTGACTCACGGCGGCATGCACTGGGCCTATTCCGAATTGTTCCAGAACCACCACCCCATCGAGGTCGCCCATTACCTGGACCACTGTCTGCGACAGGGGGAACGAACCGGCCTGCTGGTCCACTTCAGCGAGACCCACGACAACCTTCGTCTCGCGGCTCGCGGCGCCGCCTGGTCCCGCCTGCGCAACCGCCTCTGCGCCCTGGCGAGCCAGAGTGGCGGGTTCGGATTCATGGCGGGCGTGGAGTGGCTCGCCACCGAGAAAGTGGACGTGCACGAGGCCCGGGACCTCGCCTGGGGAGCGGAGCCGAACCTGATCGATGATCTGGCCGCATTGAACCGCTTGATCTCGAACCACCCCTGCTTCTTCGATGGCGCCGAGGTGCGCCGAATCAGCAGCGACGACGCCTCGGTGCTGGCCCTCCACAGGACTTCCGCGGAATGCCTGGATCATGCCCTCGTGCTGGTGAACCTCGATGTTGAGAAGGAACTTGCCTGCCAACTAGCAGCTGTGGATTGGGCCCCCTTGGGCGATTCCCCGGTGGACCTCCTCGGCCAGCCCATACCAGGATGCAGGGCCCTGCCGGACGGGAGCCGCGAATTGGTCCTCCCACCCGGAGGGAGCTACTGCCTTTCGGCCCATCCCAATCCCCT
>CAIXHJ010000408.1 GCA_903919165.1 uncultured Holophagaceae bacterium | reverse complement strand
CTTGAGTTGCTCGTGCCGCTTCTCGAGGTTGGGCTGGTACTTGTATTTGAGCAGGACCTCCGCGGCCGTGAGGTTGTCGCAGTTGGTGACCAGCGGATACATCCCGTCGCCTCGGGCATCGTAGGCGATGGCCTCTGGCTTTGGCTTCCAGGCCACGGCGAAACGGCTGCGTTCGACCTTCACGTACCGCGTATTGGTGCCGGGGTGTCCCCGGCTCTCCTGTCTGAAGCGGCTGTCTTTGGTCTCGGTCACCTCCGCCTCCGCCCAGCGGGAGACGCCGCCCTGGGACAGGATGCGGGCGACTGCCGCCTCGACGGCCACCCGGTCCCGGATCCGGCAATGGGGACCCTGGAGCTTGGCGTTAAGTTCCTCGATGCCGTCGAATGCCTTCTGCAGCGCGGCTAGGCGTGACTGCTCATGCTGGTATGCCAGCGACTGGCTCCAGACCCAGATGATCCGATAGCCCTCGGCCGAACGGTTGGGAGCAGGCACCACGCGCCAGAGGTCTTCAGGCCGGTCGGCCCCGTGCTGGCTGGGGCGACGGAGGACCTCCTCCCAGGGCAGGTCGTGGTTCTGGAGGTAACGCCGGAACGAGGCGTCCTCCTTGCGGCTGGCGGGGAGGACGGTGATGAACCTTCCCCTGCCGTGCGCGATGTGGTCCATGTTTGCCCGGGTGCAGAGCTTGCAATCCGCCACGTATAGGAAGTCGGTTCTCCCCGTCAACTTGCAGAGGGCCTCCCAGGTCTGGATGTGGGTTGGGTCGTCGTTCGTATTGCCGTCGCACAGGCGGTAATGCACCGGCACCGACCCGTCCGCACTGACCGTGAGGATCCAGAGGAGCTGCTTGAGGTCGGGGCGATGGTCCTTGTTGTGGCCATGGGTGATGCTCACGGCCTGCCGGCCGCGGATCCTTCGGCCGGTGGCCAGGGCGTAGGCGCCGGAGAAGGTGATGGACGTCGAATCATTGTGGAACTGGTCGAGCTCGATGCCGAAGGCCTGAATGGCGCGGACCACGATGGTCGTCATCAGTGAGGCCCGGTCTGCGTTGAAAAGCCGATCGAGAGCGCGGCCTACCCTGTCGTCGTTCAGGCCGCCAACCTGGTCGGGCTCCAGCCCGAGCAGGGATGGGAGGAAAGGCTGCGCCCACTCCTGGAGGCCATAGATGGGCCGGCGCCCGAGGAGGATGTTGCGCAGCAGAATGCCCAGGGCGGTGGCCGGGCGGATGCGGCACCGCCGGTCCACGTGGGGGACGTATTGCTCGAGAAGGGTATCCAGGCCCAGGCGATCCAGGACGTGCTGGAGCACCGGCAGGGCACCGAGGGACCGTGAATGGAGGGAGAGGTCGGCGGGGTCGGTCATGAATGCGCTTTTGGGTTGACAACCTTCATTCTAACAGTATTATTACTGCTAGTCAAGGGAAGGCCCTCGAAAACCATGCAACGTCAACCCAAACCCACAGCCGCCCACCTGGCGGAAATCGAGCAACTCAAGGCAGCACTCGGGGAGATCGGCATCATTCTCCGGGGTTCCGTGACGGAGCGCTACATGCCCTGCGGCCGGGCCGGTTGCCGATGCCAGGCGACCCCGCTGAGCCTCCATGGTCCCTACTTCCAATGGACGACCAAAGTTGAAGGGAAAACCAGGACCGTTCGCCTCCGGCCAGAGGAAGTTCCCCTTTACCGGGAATGGATTGCCAATGGCCGGAAGCTCGACCAGATCATCCGGGATTGGGAGCAGACGGGACTCGCCGCCGCCGACCTAATTCGCGAGAAGTGACTTCGAGATGTGCGGAAAGTCAGATACAAGGAACAATCACTCCGAATTGGCCGCATTCAGGCGCAGG
>CAIXHJ010000407.1 GCA_903919165.1 uncultured Holophagaceae bacterium | reverse complement strand
CCGCTTCGGCGGTCCACGCCTCGGGCCGCGGCGAGGAGGCTGCCGGCGGTCATCTCCTCCATTTTCTCGCGGAAAGACTGCTCGTCCTGGTGGCCCGCGGCAAACTCCCTTTCCAGAGCCAAGACGGCGGTCATTCTCGGGGTCCTCAGGGAGCGCACGTGAAGCCCGGTGCTTTGGCCCGAAACGACCGTTCCCCCCGGCGGCGATTGCACTATCATCCGCTGATAGAGGGCCGCCAGGGCGCCCGTTTCAACGACCTCCTGGGTGGCCAGATAGGCCGTGCCCATCTGGATGGCGTCGGCGCCGAGCAGGCCGGCCATGAAGGCGGTTTCCCGATTGAAGATGCCCCCGGCCAGGATCACCCGGCAGCCCTGGAGCAGGGATGGTTGGCGACGTTTGAGGTCCAGCACCATTTGCGCCAGGGTGAGCGTGCTATGTTGCCCCACGTGGCCGCCGGCCTCGTAGCCTTCGCAGACTACGTAACGGACGCCCGCTTCCAGGGCGAGTTTCAACAGGGCCTCATCAGGGGCGATATACACGACGCCAATGCCGCACTGCAGCAATTCTCTTATGGGGGAGATATCTCCTCCGGCGATCCAGACAAAACGGGGTCGGTGTTGTTTTATCCAGGCCAGATGCGTTTCCCGGAACGGGTTCTCGGCCAGGGAGATGACATTCACCGCATACGGGCGTCCGCCCATGATCTCCGGCAAGTGTCCCAGCCTGCGGTCACATGCCTGGACATCCATCAGGCCGAGGCCGATGGTGGGTAGTCCGCCGGCATCAGCAACCTCGGAGGCAAACTCCGGGGTATCGGTGATCGAGGTCATGGCACCCTGGATAAAGGGATACTTGATGCCCATCTCTCGGGCTACGGGACTGTCCAGGAAGCAATCCTTCTTCGCCTCGGCTGCGCCGCACAAGTTCCGTATCTCCGCCATGAAGGCTTTCACGGCCTTCTCGGTTCCGGTGTCAAAACGCTCGGCAAACGACGCGGCAAAGGCCGCCTCCACGCCCAGAGGGATGACCTCGCCCTGGGTGAAATGGCTGTCCAGGGGGTGGAGGGCACTGGCCTGCACCTGGTCGACGAAGGCACGACGGCTTTCGTCCGTGATCTCGGCGGCGCACAGCGAATCCTCGAACGCCTGGATCTTCTTGAAGGCCAGCGAGTTCCCCTTGTTGAAAAGGCGACACGGAACCTGCAGATCCAAGCCCACCAGAGCAGTGGAATCCATGCGGAGCCTGGCGAGTTGCTGGCGTTGGCGATCGTCCATGACCACCAAATCAGTCAGCCAGTGGACGCTCTCGAAGACGATGCCGGCGGCTCCGGTGGACAGGAAGGCCGCGGCCGCCTCGGGGGTGGAGACGCCGCCCCAGATGAGGACGTCCAGAGACTTCGCAGAGGCGCGCAGCATTTCCTTGGCCGCCGAATAGAGGACCAAGGTCGTCTCGCCGCTCACGAATCCAGCGGCCTCGCAGCCCTTGAGGACGATGTCTCCGATGCCCGAACCATCCTTGACCAAGGCGGCCAGGAGAGGCATGTCCCCGACGATGGGAAAGCAGCGGTAGTCTTCCGACAAGGCCCGCAGTCGCTGGAGAAAGGCCGAAGGATCCCCCGGGAAGAACTGAGACTGCCATTCTACCCAGAGGTTCCGGGCGCCTGTTTCCTTCAGGAGTTGGCCGACGGATGGATTCATCAGGGCGGAGGCGGAAATCTTGATATCGCTGACATGGCCAGCAGGGTCAGTCGTTTGTAAGAACGAATGCAGTGCCTCCGCCCCCATCGTGGAAAAATCGAAGATGGCCCGGCTGCCCGTGCGTCGTGCCATTTCGGACACAGCCGGGCTTATCTCGCCAGGTCTCCAGACAAAAGCAATGATGGGAACTTGCTCCTCAGCCAACATGCCCAAACCTCCGCATCAACGTCATACATTCACCTTTATAATAGCAAGTTAATAGCAATTCGCGAGTTGGATCAATCCCACCCGATGCGGCCAAGTATCAGCGCGATCGTCAGTGTTTCAAAGCTGGGTACCACTCGGTGGCATCACTCCCGATTCCTATCTGGGCAAGCTGGCGCAGATCCATCTCCAGAACATCGAGAGTGCCGAACTCCAGTATGCGGTAT
>CAIXHJ010000406.1 GCA_903919165.1 uncultured Holophagaceae bacterium | reverse complement strand
CCCAGTTGGCGGTCAGGCCCCCCCGCCTCACAGCGGGAAGGTTCATAAGCCCACATAGCTCAGCGGTAGAGCACTTCCTTGGTAAGGAAGAGGTCACCGGTTCAAGACCGGTTGTGGGCTCCACCCTTTCGTTTGTTTCCAGTTCATTTTTCTTCCACCTTTTAGGAGGTATCCGTGGCCAAACAGAAATTCGACCGCTCGAAGACCCACGTCAACATCGGCACCATTGGCCACGTGGATCACGGCAAAACGACGTTAACCGCTGCCATCACCTTCGTGCTATCCAAGAAGTTCGGCGGCGAGACGAAGTCCTACGACCAGATCGACTCCGCGCCCGAAGAGAAGGCCCGCGGGATCACGATCAACACCGCCCACGTCGAGTACCAGACCGAGAAGCGCCACTATGCCCACGTGGACTGTCCCGGTCACGCAGACTACATCAAGAACATGATCACGGGCGCGGCCCAGATGGACGGCGCCATCCTCGTGGTCGCCGCCACCGACGGCCCCATGCCCCAGACCCGCGAGCACATCCTCCTGGCCCGCCAGGTCGGCGTGCCCTACATCGTGGTCTTCATGAACAAGGTGGACATCGCCGACCCCGAGCTGACGGAACTGGTCGAGATGGAAATCCGCGAGCTGCTGTCCTCCTACCAGTACCCCGGCGATGAGATTCCCATCATCAAGGGCTCTGCCCGCCTGGCCCTGGACCACGCCGAGACCCCGGACCATCCGGACTGTGCCTGCATCCATGAGCTCATGGCTGCCGTCGACGCCTACATTCCCGACCCCATCCGCGCCATCGACAAGCCCTTCATCATGCCCGTCGAGGATGTGTTCACCATCACCGGCCGTGGCACCGTGGTGACCGGCCGCATCGAGGCAGGCGTCGTCAGGGTCGGCGAGGAAGTCGAGATCATCGGCCTCAAGGACACCGTCAAGAAGGTCGTGACCGGCGTCGAGATGTTCCGCAAGTCCCTGGACCAGGGCCAGGCGGGTGACAACGCCGGCATCCTGCTCCGCGGCGTGGAGCGCAAGGATGTGGAGCGCGGCCAGGTGCTCGCCAAGCCCGGCAGCATCACTCCCCACACCAAGTTCAACGCCCAGGTGTACGTGCTGACCAAGGAAGAGGGCGGCCGCCATACCCCCTTCTTCAACAAGTACCGTCCCCAGTTCTATTTCCGCACCACCGACGTGACCGGCTCCATCGAACTCGAGGCCGGCCGCGAAATGGTGATGCCCGGCGACAACGTCACCCTGACGGTGGAGCTGATCCAGCCCATCGCCATGGTCAAGGGCCTGAAGTTCGCCATCCGCGAGGGTGGACGTACCGTGGGCGCCGGCAACGTGGGTGAGATCCTGGCTTAACAACCAGTCCGCCCTCCGACTTAGGAGGTCCAGATGCGCGACATCGTTCACTTGCAGTGCCAAGAGTGCAAGCGCAAGAACTACAGCACCACCAAGAACAAGAAGACCACCACAGGCAAGCTTGAGTTCAACAAGTTTTGCCGTTTCTGTGGCGGTTACCGGGTTCACCGCGAGGCCAAGTAGGCCGCCGGTCCCGAGGGTACCCGCCCGGCTCCCACCAGAGGCCGGGCGGTTCCCACAGGGGAGTAGCTCAGCTGGTAGAGCAGCGGACTCCAAATCCGCAGGTCGCGGGTTCGAACCCTGTCTCCCCTGCCACCTCCCGGCCCCGGTGCTCCCGCTCGGGGCCAGGTTTTTCTGATCCATGTCCATTCCACGGGGTCCATCGTGATCGGTGCCATCAAGCAACAGGCCAAGGATCTAGCGGCCGAGCTCAATCGGGTGGATTGGCCCAGCAAGGAGAAGGTCATGACCTCCGCCTGGACTGTGGTGATCATCTCGGTGTTCGTTGGGGCGTACCTGTGGACCGCGGATTGGATCCTCTCCAAGGGCTTCGCGTTCTTCTTCCTGAAGACCCGCTGAAGCGGAGGCAATCATGACCGATCTTGTCAGCATCCCCCAGGAAAGCTCCCAGACCAGCCCTGCGCAGCCCGAGGGTCCGGAGCTCAAGTGGTTCATCATCCACACCTACTCCGGCTATGAAGCCAAGGTCATGGAGCATCTCCGCCAGCGCATCAAGATGGAAGAGCGCTCTGAGAGCTTCGGGGATATCCAGGTCCCCGAGGAGACCTACGAGGAAATGAAGATCGACGCCAAGTCCGGCAAGAAGGAGCGCGTCATCAAGAAGCGCAAGTCGTTCCCTGGCTATCTGCTGGTCCAGATCCAGGTGGAGCGCAGGCCCGATGGCTCCGTGGAGATGGCTGACGCTGACTGGCACCTGGTGCGGAACACACCCAAGGTCACGAGCTTCGTGGGGGCCAACAAGAAGCGGCCCACGCCCCTGACAGACGAGGAAGTCCGCCAGATCATGCACCACACCGAAGAGACTCAGGAGAAGCCCAAGCCCAAATACCACTTTGAGAAGGGCGAGAAGGTCCGTATCATTGACGGCCCCTTCGCCAATTTTGAAGGGGACGTGGACGAGATCCACGAGGAACGCTCCACCATCAAGGTGATGGTGACGGTGTTCGGTCGCAGCACCCCCGTGGAGCTCGACTTCATCCAGGTGGAAAAACGCTGACGCGTTGTTCCGCCCTTTAAGGCGGCCGTCGCCGGCATGCGCCGGAATCAGCTGCGGGAGAACAAGACATGGCAAAGAAGATCACCGGCTACATCAAGCTACAGCTGCCTGCGGGCGAGGCCACCCCGGCCCCTCCCGTAGGTCCCGCACTGGGCCAGCATGGCGTCAACATCATGGAGTTCGTGAAACAGTTCAACTCGAAGTCCGTAGGCGCCGTCGAGAAAGGTACCACCCTCCCCGTCGTCATAACCGTTTATGCCGACCGCAGCTTCAGCTTCATCCTCAAGACCCCACCCGCCGCCGTGCTAATCAAGAAGAAGCTCGGCCTGGACAAGGGCAGCCCCACGCCCAACAAGCAGAAGGTCGGCAAGATCACCAAGGCGCAACTCGCCGAGATCGCCAAGGTGAAGATGCCCGACCTCACCGCCGGCAACCTCGAAGCCGCCATCCGTTCCATCGCTGGCTCTGCCCGCTCCATGGGCGTCGAAGTCATCGATTAATCCTTTTCGCGTGGGTCCCAAACTCACGCGAGCCATTTTTCATCTTTGTTGGAAAGCCGCGCCGTGCGGCGATCCCGGCCACCGCGACCGTCATCGCGGGAGATTGTTCGAATGGAGCCAACATGGCAAAACCTGGAAAGAAGTACCGGGCTGCCGCGGCCAAGATCGAAGATCGCCCCTACGAGCTGAAGGACGCTCTCACCGTCGTGAAGGACACGGCCTACGCCAAGTTCGACGAAACGGTAGAAGTCCACATGAGGCTCGGTGTGGATCCCTGGCACGCGGACCAGATGGTCCGCGGCACCCTTGTCCTGCCCCACGGAACGGGCAAGACCATGCGTGTGGCGGTGATCGCGGGCGGTGAGAAGATCAAGGAAGCGGAAGCTGCGGGCGCCGAGATCGTCGGCGGGGATGACCTGGTCGAGAAGATCGCTGGTGGATTCCTCGACTTCGATGCCCTCGTCGCGACCCCCGACATGATGAAGGGCGTCGGTCGGCTGGGCAAAGTGCTCGGACCCCGAGGCCTCATGCCCAACCCCAAGACTGGAACCGTGACCTTCGACGTGGCCAAGGCCATCAAGGAGATCAAGGCCGGCAAGGTGGAGTACCGGGTCGACAAGACCGGTATCATCCACGCGCCCGTCGGCAAGCTCTCCTTCGGCGTCGAGAAGCTGGAAGAGAACGCCAAGGCGCTCATCGAGGCCGTCCACAAGGCCAAGCCCGCCACGGCCAAGGGCAAGTACGTGAAGACGATGTACATCGCCTCCACCATGGGCCCCTCGGTCACCCTCAACACCGCAAGCGTTGAGAAGTAGGAGGCTGACCATGGAAAAGAACCAGAAGATCGCTGAAATTGCCGAACTCAAAGAGACCTTCACGTCCGCCACCTCGGCCGTCGTGATCGAATTCAAGGGCCTCGTGGTCGAGAAGGACACGGCCTTCCGCAAGAGCCTCCGCGAGAGCAAGGCCCAGTACCGTGTCAGCAAGAACACCCTGCTCCGTCTGGCCGTGAAGGACACGTCCTTCGAGGCCCTGGGCGGTTCCTTCAAGGGATCCAGTGCCATCGCCACGACCAGCGTGGATGTCGTCGCCCTGGCCAAGGCCGTCAACGGCTTCCTGAAGGACAATCCCGCGGCCACCTTCAAGGCCGGCGTGATGGATGGCAAGCTGTTCGATTCCAAGCAGCTCCAGGTCCTGGCCGAGCTGCCGAGCCGCGACGTACTCATCGCCAAGCTGCTCTACCTCATGACCTATCCCATTTCCGGTCTGGCGGTCGCCCTTGATGGCATCCGCAAACAGAAGGCCGGCGAGTAGCCCCTCAACCCCGAACCCAAAACCCCATTTCGAATTTTAGGAGGCCATCATGGCTCTCACTGCCGATCAGCTCATCGCTGAAATCGAAACCATGACCGTGCTTGACCTGGCCAACCTGGTCAAGGCCCTTGAGGACCGCTTCGGCGTCTCCGCCGCTGCTGCCGCCGCTCCCGCCGCTGGCGGCGCCGCCCCGGCCGTTGCCGTCGAAGAGCAGACCGAGTTCAACGTCATCCTGACCGAGACCGGTGCCAACAAGCTCAACGTCATCAAGGCCGTTCGCGAAATCGTCGCGGGCCTGGGTCTCAAGGAAGCCAAGGACCTGGTCGATGGCGCTCCCAAGGCCGTCAAGGAAGGCGTTACCAAGGACGAGGCTGCCAAGATCAAGGAAAAGCTCGAGGCCGCCGGCGCCAAGGTCGAGATCAAGTAACTTCCATCACAGCATTAACACAAAGCGTAGGGTGCATGTCGCATCTTACGCTTTGCGGTTCTGTCTGAATGTGGTACGATTATTCCTTCCGTCCGGATTCCCGCGCGGACTCCGCCTCCATAAAGGCCCTTGGTTGCCAAACGCCCGTCGTCGCAGCGCCATCCTCGTTCCTGGGCCGTACCTTCCGCAGTCGCGTGGAAGGGTGGCCCTCGGTTCGCACTGGGATCTACCGTACCACCGCATGTGATTCCGTCCCAGGGCTGCGGTCCTGGGACAAAGCCGTCTTTGCTCAGGGCCCGCAGCTGTGAAATGCCGTGCTGCGTGCCGTCCATAGAAGGTTTCGCCAAATTCACCTGGAGCGAACCATGAGTGTTCAGCAGAACATCTACCGCCAGCGCCACAACTTCTCCAAGATCCGTTCCTTGGTTCCCATTCCGAACCTGATCGACATCCAGAAGCGGAGCTACGACGAATTCCTCCAGATGAACCTGCTGCACAGCGAGCGGGAGCCGCGCGGCCTGAAGGCCGTGTTCGAGTCCATGTTCCCCGTGCATAACGGCAAAAACCCCGATGGCAGCGACGCCAACCTCGAAGTCGAGTTCCTTGACTACACCGTGGGCCACTGGGCCTGCAAGTGCGAGAAGTTCCTGGGCCTCGACCATCTGCGCACCCAGTGCAAGCACTGCGGGCACAGCATCGTATCGGACCACCCCAAGGATCCCACGGTGGATTGCCCCAAGTGCGGCACTCGCAACAAGAACGCCGCGACCATCTGTGACGTGTGCCAGGAACCCGTCGCGATGAAGCAGAAGATGGGCATGGACGAGTGCGTGGAGCGCGGCTCCACCATGGCCGCCCCCCTGAAGATCCGCGTGCGCCTCAACCAGTTCGACAAGGACGACAAGGGCAACCGACGCTTCAAGCAGAGCCAGGATTCGGAAGTTTACTTCGGCGATCTGCCGATCATGACCGACCGCGGCACCTTCATCATCAACGGCACCGAGCGCGTGATCGTGAGCCAGCTGCACCGCAGCCCCGGCGTCTTCTTCAGCATCGCCTCGGACAAGAGCCTCTACAGCGCCCAGATCATTCCCTACCGGGGCTCCTGGATCGAGTTCGAGCTGGATGCCAAGGGCCTGCTCTACGCCCGCATCGACCGCAAGCGCAAGTTCCTCGGCGCCACCTTCATGCGTGCACTGGGCCTGTTCAGTGAAAGCCTGAATGCCAACGAGGCCATGCTCCGCCACTTCTACACCCCCGCCACCTTCTTCCTGAAGAAGGGCAAGTTGACGGTCGCCGTGGGCGAGCACCTCCAGGGCAAGAAGACCGACGAGGACGTGAAGCATCCCAAGACGAAGGAAGTGGTGCTGGCCAAGGACAAGAAGATCACCCGCCGCATCCTCGAGCACATGGAGAAGGTCGGGATCAAGGATGTGCCCGTGTCCCGCGAGATGCTCGATGGGGCCGTCCTCCTGCAGGACATCGTGAACATGAACACCGGCGAAGTGCTCATGGAGGCCAATGAGCCCTTTGTCCAGACCCACCTGGAGATGTTCCTGGCCAACAACGTCCACTCGTTCGATGTGTGCTTTCCCGAGGCGGACGCCACCGGGAAGGTTTTCTCCGAGACGCTGGCGAAGGATCACACCGAAGACAGCGAGGAGGCCGCCAAGGAACTCTTCAAGAAGATCCGGCCCGGCGAACCCGCCACCCTGGAATCCAGCAAGAAGCTGCTTTTCGGCATGTTCTTCGACCCCCAGAAGTACGACCTCAGTAAGGTGGGCCGCCACAAGATCAACGCCAAGCTGGGTCTCTCCACCGACCTAGATTACCGCACCCTCGGCACCGACGACTTCATCCAGACCATCCATTACCTCCTGCGCCTGAAGAAGTACGACACCACCCGCCAGGACATCGGCGAGATCGCGCCCGTCCGCGCGGATGACATCGATCATCTGGGCAACCGCCGCGTGCGGTCCGTGGGTGAGCTGCTGGAAAATGGCTTCCGCGTGGGTCTCGTGCGCGTGCAGCGGGCCATCAAGGAAAAGTTCAGCATCGCGCAGGATCCCAACAATCCTGTGCAAGCCCACGACCTGATCAACAGCAAGCCGGTCATCGCGGCCATGAAGGAGTTTTTCGGCAGCAGCCAGCTCTCCCAGTTCATGGACCAGACCAATCCGCTGTCCGAGATCACCCACAAGCGCCGTCTCTCCGCCCTCGGACCCGGCGGCCTGAGCCGGGACCGCGCCGGCTTCGAAGTGCGCGACGTGCACACCTCCCACTACGGCCGCATCTGCCCCATCGAGACGCCCGAAGGTCCGAACATCGGCCTGATCAGCTCGCTATCGTGCTATGCCCGCATCAACGAGTTCGGCTTCATCGAGAGCCCCTACCTCAAGGTGGAGAATGGACGCATCGTCCACTTCGCCAAGGTCACGAGCGTCGGCGACTCCCGTTTCGGGTACATGGAAGTGGTCCGCCTCGCCGATCTGGAGGGCGAGAACAAGAAGCTCTCCAAGGCGGGCAAGCGACCCGCCAAGTACGAGATGCACGCCTTCTACCTCTCCGCGTGGGAGGAGGATGCCCACATCATCGCCCAGGCCAACGTTCGCGTGGACAAGGACGGCGCCATCCAGGACGAGGACGTCACCGTGCGTGTCGCCGGTGAGACCAAGATCGTCTCCCGCGACAAGGTCACCCTCATGGACGTGAGCCCGAAGCAGGTGGTCTCCGTGGCCGCCAGCCTCATCCCCTTCCTCGAAAACGACGACGCCAACCGGGCCCTCATGGGCGCCAACATGCAGCGTCAGGCGGTGCCGCTCATCCGGACCGAGGCCCCGATCGTAGGCACCGGCATGGAATACGTGGCCGCCAAGGATTCCGGCGCCTGCGTGATATGCCGGCGCTCCGGCATCGTCGAGACGGTGGACGCCAACCGCATCGTGGTGCGCGTCGAGGATGATCCCGAAACCGAGGGTATCGAGTCCGGCGTGGACATCTACACCCTGGTCAAGTTCGCCCGCAGCAACCAGAACACCTGCCTCAACCAGACGCCGCTAGTGAAGAAGGGCGAGTACGTCACTGAGGCCCAGATCCTCGCGGACGGACCCTGCACCGATCACGGCGAGCTGGCCCTGGGCCGGAACCTCGTCGTGGCCTACATGCCCTGGCGCGGCTACAACTTCGAGGACGCGATCCTGATCTCCGAGCGCGTCGTGAAGGAGGACCTCTACACCACCATCCACATCGAGGAATTCGAAGTCCACGCCCGCGACACCAAGCTCGGCCCCGAAGAGATCACCCGCGACATCCCCCAGGTCCGGGAGGAAGCGCTCAAGAACCTCGACGACAGCGGCATCATCCGCACCGGTGCCACTGTCAAGCACGGCGACATCCTGGTGGGCAAAGTCACGCCCAAGGGCGAGACCATCCTGTCACCTGAAGAGAAGCTGCTCCGCGCCATCTTCGGCGAGAAGGCCAGCGATGTGAAGGACGCCAGCCTCACGGTGCCCCCGGGCATCGAAGGCACCGTGGTGGACATCAAGGTTTTCACTCGGAAAGGCCAGGAAAAGGATCTCCGCACCCAGCAGATCGAGCGCGACCAGATGGCCAAGTGGGAGAAGGATCTCTCCGACGAGGAGCGGATCATCCGCGCCGAGGCGAAGAAGAAGGTCGTGACCCTGCTCAAGGGCAAGGAACTCGACGAGGTCCTGACGGACGACAAGGGCAAGGAGTTGCTGCCCAAGGGCAAGAAGCTCACCCAGAACATGCTGGAGGCCGTGCCCTACCACCGCTTCCGCCAGGTCTCCGTGGCCGCCGCCAAGAACCGGATCAACGCCGAAGTCCTCAACATCCTCGACAAGACCGAGAGCCAGTTGAAGGTGCTGCGAGACATCCTGAACGAGCGCATGGAGCGCCTCCTCAAGGGCGACGAACTGATGCCCGGCGTCCTCAAGACCGTGAAGTGCTACGTGGCCGTGAAGCGCAAGCTGCAGGTCGGCGACAAGATGGCCGGCCGCCACGGCAACAAGGGCGTGGTCAGCCGCATCCTTCCCGTGGAGGACATGCCCTACTTGCCCGACGGCCGCCCCGTGGACATCGTGCTCAATCCCCTCGGCGTACCTTCCCGCATGAACATCGGCCAGGTGCTCGAATGCCACCTGGGCTGGGCCGGCAAGACCCTCGGCATCCACTTCTCCACGCCGGTCTTCGATGGCGCCCGGGAAGCCGACATCAAGGGCTTCCTCACCCAAGCCTGGGAGAAGAACCACAAGTTGGGCCCCGACGTCACCGGCAAGACCAAGCTCTACGACGGCATGACCGGCGAGGCCTTCGAGCAGCCCGTAAACGTGGGCTGCGTCTACATGCTCAAGCTGCACCACTTGGTGGACAACAAAATCCACGCCCGGAGCATCGGGCCCTACAGCCTCATCACCCAGCAGCCCCTCGGCGGCAAGGCCCAGTTCGGCGGCCAGCGCTTCGGCGAGATGGAAGTGTGGGCCCTCGAGGCCTACGGCGCCGCCCACGTGCTGCAGGAACTTCTCACCTACAAGTCCGACGACATGCACGGCCGCACCCAGATTTACCAGGCCATCATCAAGGGCGAGACCATCAAGGATCCAGGCCTTCCCGAGAGCTTCAACGTCGTCAAGAAGGAACTCAACGCTCTGTGCATCGATGTCGAGATGCTCACCCGCGAAGAGCTGGATCCGACCCTGGCGGAAGAAGAACCCGCGGCCTTCTCCATCGAAGGCTGATCTCCAACCGCTTCCGTTCCCGACGAATCCTGAGAGGTCCCCATGTATCCAGAGCAGCAGAACATCAACGCCTATGAGTGCATCCGGGTGTCCCTGGCCAGCCCGGACAAGATGCGTTCCTGGTCCAAGGGCGAAGTCACCAAGCCTGAGACCATCAACTATCGCAGCCTGAAGCCCGAGCGCGACGGCCTCTTCTGCGCGCGCATCTTCGGGCCCGTGAACGACTGGGAATGCCTGTGCGGCAAGTACAAGCGCCAGAAGTTCAAGGGCGTCACCTGCGACAAGTGCGGCGTTGAAGTCACCAAGAAGTCCGTGCGTCGCGAGCGCATGGGCCACATCCAGCTGGCGAGCCCCGTCAGCCACGTGTGGTTCTTCAAGGGCGTCCCCAGCCGCATCGGCTACCTGCTGGACATCCCGCTGAAGGATCTGGAGCGCGTGCTCTACTTTGAGGCCTACACGGTCACCGAGAGCGGCGGCACCAGCCTGAAGGAAGGCGAGATCCTCAACGAGGACAAGTACCGCGAATGCCGCAGCCTCCATGGCGAAGGCTTCAAGGCCCAGATGGGCGCCGAGGCCATCAAGGAGCTGCTCAAGCAGGTGGACATCGAAGCCCTCACCATCGAGCTCCGCGACGTGATGAAGAAGGAGACCTCCAGCCAGAAGCGCAGCAAGGTCGCCAAGCGCCTCAAGGTGGCGGAGTCCTTCCACCGCTCCGGTAACAAGCCCGAGTGGATGATTCTTGACGTGGTGCCCGTGCTGCCCCCCGAGCTGCGCCCCCTGGTGCCCCTCGACGGCGGCCGCTTCGCCACGTCCGACCTGAATGATCTGTACCGCCGCGTCATCAACCGCAACAACCGCCTAAAGAAGCTTCTCGAACTGAAGGCCCCCGACGTCATCGTGCGCAATGAGAAGCGCATGCTGCAGGAGGCCGTGGACGCCCTCTTCGAGAACGGCAAGCGCGGCCGCCTCCTCCGCGGCGTCAGTAACCGCCCCCTCAAGTCTCTCAGCGACGCCCTCAAGGGCAAGCAGGGCCGGTTCCGCCAGAACCTGCTCGGCAAGCGCGTGGACTACT
>CAIXHJ010000405.1 GCA_903919165.1 uncultured Holophagaceae bacterium | reverse complement strand
GCTCGCCGATGGCCTTGCCAAAGGAACGGCGCGTCTTGGCATAGGCCACGCTCTCGTCCATGGCCCGCTGAGCGATGCCAAGGGCCTGGGCGGCGATGCCGATGCGGCCTCCGTCGAGGCCACCGAAGGCCACCTTGAGACCGTCGCCAAGCCTGCCGAGGAGAGCATCCTCGGGAACGAAGGCCTCATCCAGCGTTACCATCACGGTCTTGCTGGAGCGCAGACCCATCTTCTCCTCAGGACGCCCCATGATCACGCCGGGCTGGTCCGCGTCGAGGATGAAGGCGCTGATCCCCTTCTTGCCCTTGTCGGGATCGGTGCGCGCCATGATGATGAAGTAGCGGCCCACGCCGCCGTTGGTGATCCAGGCCTTGGCGCCGTTCAGCCGCCAGCCTCTGTCCACCCGGGTGGCGCGGGTCTTCAGCGCGGCGGCGTCGGAGCCCGCGTCGGGTTCGGTGAGCATGAATCCGCCCAGCACCTCGCCGCTGGCCAGGGGTCGCAGGTACCTCTGCTTCTGCGCCGGGGTACCGAAGCTGAAGATGGGGGCACAGGCCACGGAGTTGTTCACGCTCATGGTCACGGCCACGGAGGCATCAGCGTAGGCGATCTGCTCCAGAGCGAGGATATAGCTGAGGAAGTCCGAGCCGCCTCCGCCGTAGGCTTCAGGCACGGTCATGCCGAGGAAGCCCATCTCGCCAAGCTTCTTCATGATGTCCAGTGGAAATTCGCCGCTGGCATCCCGAGCCGCCGCGCCCGGGTCGATCTCCGACATGGCGAAGTCCCGCGCCGCATCGCGGATCGCGGATTGGTCCTCAGTGAACTGGGGGAACATGGGGACTCCGGAGAATCACACAGGGTATCAAGCACGGATGCGGGGCCCGGGCTGGTGGACGGCGGGCATGACACGGATCACAGACCACTAGTTGGACATTCATCCGCCGAGCTCTTTCCTCAGCAGTTGGACGGCGGTCTTGGAGCCCTCCCACTTGGTGCGCGCCTGGGCCTCGTCCAGGCTGCACCACAGGTACTCGCTGTGCTCGGAAGGTTCCAACCGGACTTCCGCCTCCCTGGCGACCTCCATCGAGTAGCAGATCTCCGTGTTGAAGCGGGGCTCGGCATCAGGAAAGCGCACGATGGAGGGGTCCACCCAGAAACTGTGGGAAAGGCCCAGTGGCCGCAGGGTGCCCCTGAGTCCAGTCTCTTCCAACAACTCCCGGTGCGCCGTCTCCTCGGGTGTCTCATCCGGTTCCATCATCCCTGTGACGCTCTGCCACCAGAGGCCGTGGGCAGGAACTCGCAGCATCATGAGCACTTCAGGGCCGCCAGCGGCCCGGCGCCAAGTGAGGGCCGATACACTGCGGCTGGGGGCCCGCGTGGGCTTGATGTCCAGGGCCAGATGCTCGATGAGGTGTTCCTGGAGGCGGTCTGTGGCCTCATCCCAGGTTGGCGCCCCATCCGCAAGGAGGGAAGCCAGGCTGCAGACGCCCTTGTCGGTGAAACCGCAGGGCGTGATCCAGCGGAAGTGTTCCAGGTTGGGCCGCACGTTGAAGGCGATGCCGTGGGTACTGATCCAGCGGCTGAGGTGGAGGCCGATGGCGCCGAGCTTGTCCAGACCTCGGGGCGTTTCCACCCAAACGCCGGGAGCGCCCTTGAGCCGTTGGGCCGATACGCCGAAATCCGCCGCCGTGTGGATCATGGCCTCTTCCAGTCCGCGGACGAGCCGTCCCACGTCCTCCCGTCCGCCGCGCAGGTTGCAGATGGGATAGACCACGATCTGGCCGGGGCCATGGTAGGTGACCTCGCCCCCACGATCCGTGCGGTGGACGCTCACACCCTGGGCTGCCAGGAAGTCATCGCTCATGTGGATGTCCGCGGGCGTGGCGTTGCGGCCCAGGGTGAACACGGGATCGTGTTCCAGGACCACCAGCTGATCAGGTCGGCCTTCCTCGTTCACGTAGTCCGCCAGGGCCTTCTGGAGTCTGAGGCCCGCGGGGTAGAAGACCCGTCCGAAGCGGCGGAGCTGGGCAGGGCGGAGAACGGAGAAACCGACATCAGACATGGAATGAGTCTACTCCGGCCGCCCTCGGCCATGATGAGGGGATGGCGAAGGTGATCGTGGTGGGTGGAGGCGCGGCCGGGCTGGTGGCGGCCTGGCGGGCGGCTACGCTAGGCCATGCGGTGACGCTGCTGGAGGCCAACGGGCGCCTGGGCGTGAAGCTCCGCATCAGCGGCGGCGGCAAGTGCAACATCACGCACGATGGACCACCCAACGCCCTGCTCGCGGGCTTCTCCAGGGAACAAGGTCGGTTCCTGCGACACTCGCTGCATGCTTTCGACAACGGCGCTGTGCTGGCTCTGCTGAGGAGGGAAGGAGTCGAGACCTACACCCGTGACAATGGCCGCGTCTTTCCCCTGGATCGCCCGGGCAGCGCGGCCGCAGTAGTGGCGGCCTTCGAGACACTGGCGCGGCGGGCTGGCGTGGAGGTTCGCACCGGTGCCCGCGTGACGGCCCTGAGGGGCGATGCACCGCGATTGGAGTGCCTGCTGCTGGATGACGAACAGATCACGACGGATGCCTACATCCTCGCCACGGGTGGGGCCAGCTACCCCGAAACCGGCACCCGAGGCGAGGTCCTGGGTTGGCTCAAGGGTCTGGGCGCGCCCGTGCGTCCCTGGTTTCCCGCCCTGGCACCAATCCCGCTCCAGCGCCCGCGTCCCGCCTGGGAAGGCGTGTCCCTTCGTGGTGGGGAATTACGCCTGAGCGCGGGGCCCGAGGGACGGCGCCTCGCGGCCTGCGCTGGAGACTTCGTCTTCACCAAGAGCGGAATCAGTGGTCCCGCAGCTCTGGGATTGAGCCAGGCCACGGAGCGGGCCCGCCGGGAGGGTCCGGCCTGGCTGACCTATGCCTCCGTCCTCGATCCGCCGGAAACCATGGATGCGCGGCTCCAGGCCGAGCAGCAAATGAACCCAAGGTTGCTGGCGGCCACCTGGCTCCAGCGCCACCTGCCAGAGCGCCTCGTGGATCCGCTGCTCCAGGAGGCTGGCTTGGACCGGTCCCTCATGCTGAAGGATCTTCCGAAGACCGGGCGGAAGGCCCTGGTGGCGCTGGTCACCGGGCTGCCTCTGGGCGAGCCTCAGACCGTGCCCCTGACCCGGGGCGAGGTGGCCGCGGGGGGTGTGGATCTCACGGCCGTGGACCCCCGCACCATGGCCCTGCGCGGCTGGGACAACCTGCGCGTCTGCGGGGAACTGCTCGACATTGACGGGCCCGTGGGCGGCTACAACCTGCAGGCCGCCTTCAGTACCGGTTTTGTGGCCGGCAGCTTCATCTGAAATGAATCCTGAAGGATGGGATGCGGATTCGCAGGGACATCCCGAAGTACGAAGCGGGGTTCAACTCGCGATGCTCACGCGGCGGAGCCGACTCGGCGGAGCTTCGAGCTTCTTGCTCAGCGTGTTGCGATGGATGCCCAGTTCCCGGGCAGCGGCGCTGTGGTTGCCCTCGTGGACCGCCAGCACCTCCTCCAGGTACACCCGCTCGAACTCGCGACGCGCCAATTCCAGGGGGATGCCACCACGCACCATCTCGGCTACGAGGATTCGCAGCTTTTCGCGCATTCCATCTTCTCCAAGTAACCGTTTCAAGAGAACGAAGGTAGCACCGCGATGATGCGAAGGAAAGACATCGTGATAAATTTGTGAGCTTGATGGAACCTGTGGAAAAGTGTGTGGATTGCCTGTGCAGGCGCTGGGAGACAAGGTGCGCAAGACCAAACTCGTGATGACATTGGGACCAGCCCTCATGCAAGGTGACAGGCTGCGGGAAGCGCTGAAGGAGGCTGATGCGGTCCGTCTGAATGCCAGTCATGGGGACCCCGAATCACGATCGGAGGCCCTGCATCGGGTGCGGACCCTGGCAACAGAACTGGGCCGCTTCATTCCGGTGTTCCTCGATCTGCAGGGCCCCAAATGGCGCATCGGCCAGTTGGACGCGCCTTTGAACCTGGTGGAAGGGAGTGAGGGGATCTTCTACCTGCCTGGCACGCCGGTTCCCCAGGGTTTCGCCTGGGCCGCACCCCTGCCGCATCCGGAGCTCTTCGAAGCTGCCACTGTTGGACAGCAATGGCTTCTGGATGATGGCGACATCACCTTGAAGATCGTCACCAAGAGCCTGGACCAGCTGAAGGCCGAGGTGATCATCGGGGGCTCGCTGAAAGCGCGGAAAGGTGTCCACCCCATCGGTATGGACATCGCCATGGATCCGCTCACGGAGAAGGACCATGCCGATATCCGCTGGGGCGTGGAGAACCAAGTGGATCTCTTCGCCCAGAGCTTCGTGCGGCGGGCTTCTGACGTGCAGCAGCTTCAGGCCATCATCCATCACCTGGGCGGCACCCAGCCTGTCATTGCCAAGATCGAGCATCCCGCCGCCCTGGTGCACCTTGAAGAGATCCTCGAGGTGGCCTGGGCCGTGATGGTCGCCCGCGGCGACCTGGGCGTCGAGCTGGGGGTGGAGCGCGTGCCGGGCCTGCAGAAGCAGATCATCAAGGCCGCGCGCAAGGCCCTCAAGCCCGTGATCACCGCGACCCAGATGCTAGAGAGCATGATCGAGCATGCCCAGCCCACCCGGGCGGAGGCCAGCGATGTAGCCAACGCCATCTGGGATGGAACCGACGCTGTGATGCTGAGTGCCGAGAGCGCCTCCGGCGCCCATCCGGTGGAAGCAGTCCAGTGGCTGGCCCGCATCGCCACCGAGGCGGATGCCAATGTGAAACAGCGGGTCACCACACTGCCGGAGGAACTGGCGGAGCAGGTCCTGGCCCGCACGGACATCTCGGTGGCTTTCGCCGCCTGCCGCACGGCGGACGAGATCAATGCCCGCTGGATCGTGGCTTTCACCGAAGGGGGCGGCACCGCGCGCATGGTGAGCCGCCTGGCCGGGCGGACGCCCGTTCTGGGCGCCACCGTGGATGAGCTTATAGCAAGACGCCTTGGACTCATGCGCGGCGTGACTCCACTGGTCATTCCCCGCGTCGCCAGCACGGACGAGATGGTGGAGGTTGTCCATGATCTCCTGATCGCCAGGCAGGCTGTGGGCAGTCTCGATCGGGTGGTGATGACCATGGGCCTGCCCCTGTGGAAGTCAGGCACGACGAACACCATGAAGGTGATGACCTTTTAACTGATCTTCCAAGGAGGAATCCATGGGCCTCACGCGACCTCTCCAGGGCGAATACGCCGAAGGCTACGCGACCTACCTTGCCGCGGCTCCCGAAGGGGATCCGCTGAAACTGCTTCAGGCCCAGGTGGAAGAGCTGTCGGCTCTCTACTCGGGACTTTCAGAAGCCCAGGGCGCCTACCGCTATGCTCCCGGGAAGTGGAGCCTGAAGGACCTGCTCCAGCACCTCAGCGATTCCGAGCGCATCTTCGCCTATCGGTGCCTGCGCATCGGTCGGGGGGACGCCACCCCACTTCCCGGTTTCGACGAGAATGCCTTTGCCATTTCGGCCAAAGCGGAGGAACGGTCCACCGCCGACTTGCTGGCTGACTTTCGCTCCGCGCGCGGGGCCAGCCTCGAATTGTTCCGAAGCCTGTCGGACAAGGCCTGGGCGCAGCAGGGCACATCCAACGGGCGGAACCTCACCGCCCGGTGTGTTCCCTATATCTGCCTCGGCCATGCGGCCCACCACATCGCCGTGATCCGGGAGCGCTACCTGCCGAGTTTGAAGTAGTCCTTCCAGCCATCGATGGCCTCGGCCAGGGTCTCCAGTTGGCCGGTTTCCGTGGTGCGGAAGCGGCTGACCAGCTTCCAGCCCTGGGCCACTTTCTGGTAGCGGTGGAGCCACAGGAAGGGGCCTTCCCAGGCGCCTTCGGGGTCCGTCCTCGTCTTCACCAGGAAAGCCACTGTGGTCCAAGGCCCCCGGGCCAGGAAGCATCGACCGAGTTCCTGGATGCCGGATTCCTCGTCGGATTCCAGCACCAGGTCGTCGAGATCGTGCACGATCATGGGAACACCCTGCTCATGGGGCTCATCGTACTCTCCGGAGGCATCCGAATGGAAAAGTTGATGGGATTCGTCGGCGCCACCGTGGGAAGTCTGGCGGGCTGGTACCTGGGCGCCCTGGTCGGGTTCACGACGGGCGTGGTCCTGAGCATGGTGGGCACGGGGTTCGGGCTCTGGGCAGGGCGCTGGGCCACCCAGCGGTGGCTGGATTCCTGATGGACCTGGAGATTTCCCCTGCTCCATGGTTCCATTCCATCCATGCGCATCGAATGCATCGCCATCGGCACGGAACTCCTGACCACGCGGCGCCTGGACACCAACTCCGTCTGGCTGGGAGAACGCCTGGCTCACCTGGGGTTGGGTTTCCACCGCAAGACCGCCGTGGGAGACAGCAGGGAGGATCTGGCTGATCTGTTCCGTGAGGCCCTGAAGCGCTCGGAGCTCATCCTCACCACCGGTGGCCTCGGCCCCACCTTCGACGACTTCACCAAGGAGACCTTCGCCGAGATCCTGGGTGCGGACCTCGTGGAAGATGCCACTTCCAGGGCGGACATGATGGCTTTTTACGCCGCCCGCAAACGCGTTCCGCCGCAGGTGAACTTCAAGCAGGCGCTCATTCCGGTCGGCGCGGAACCGCTGCGGAACCCGGTGGGTACCGCACCTGGGGTCTGGTGGAAGGATCCTCCTGGGCATCCCGGCGTGCGGATCGTGATGATGCCCGGGGTGCCCCGGGAGATGAAGCGCATGTGGGAGGAGCAGGTGGAACCCCGCCTGGAAACCCTGGCCGGAAGGGCGGTCCATACGCTCCGGATGGTGGTGTGCGGCGTGCCCGAAAGCAGCCTGGACGAACGCACCCGCGAGGCACGCGACCGGCATGGCCAGCTGGAGTGGACCATCCTGGCCAACCTCACGCAGGTGGAGCTGCTGGCCCGGGGCATGGATCGGGCCGCCTTGGAGGCCGCCCGCGTGGATTTCGAGCAGGTGTTGGGTGCTGATCTGGCCAGCATCGGCGAGGGAAACCTGGAGGATGCGGTACTCGATCAGCTCGAGGCGAGAGGCCAAACCCTGACGGTCGCGGAGAGCATGACCGGGGGCCTGCTGGCCTCGCGTCTCACGGCCATACCTGGTGCCAGTCGCACCTTTTTGGGGGGTGTCACCGTCTATTCCCCCGCAGCCAAAACGGCCTTGTTGGGGCTTCCAGTGGCCTTCCTCGCCGAACACGGCACCGTCTCCGAGGCCACCACCATCGCCCTGGCAGAAGCGGCGAGAAGGGTTCTCGGCGCCACCTGGGGACTGGCGGTGACGGGGAACGCCGGCCCCGGTGCCGAAGGCGAGGCGCCCGTCGGCACCGTGTTCCTCGCGGTGGCCGGTCCCGCTGGCACGGTCTCGATCGACCGTCTTCTTCCCGGCGACCGCCCGGATGTCCAACTGCGGGGCGCGGCGGCGGCACTGGATTTCCTGAGGCGACAGATCGATCGATCCTGACCCCTTTCCGGGAACAGGGCCATGCCTGCGGAAGAACACCGGTGCTGATAACCTTCGGGGATGAATTCCCTTCCTATCCTCACCCAGGCTCCCGCCTGCCTTGGCGCCTTTGTATGCGGCAGCATTCCCTTCGGCCTACTGCTGGTGAAACTGGTCGGGAAAGGGGATGTGCGGGAGCACGGCAGCGGCAACATCGGCGCCACGAACGTCAGCCGTGTGGGCGGCAAGGTCCTGGGCATCGTCACCCTGTTGCTGGATATCTCCAAGGGGTTCCTGCCGGTGTTCCTGGCGAAGAAGATGGGCCTCGGCTCCGACCTTCTCGCCTTGATGGCCCTGGCGGCTGTCCTGGGCCATATGTTCACGCCTTGGCTGAAGTTCCAGGGCGGCAAGGGGGTGGCCACGGCATGTGGCGTGATCCTGGCTGCTGATGCACTTCTCATGCTTCTGCCCATGGGCATGTTCGTCTTCGTCCTGTGGCTGACGCGGCACGTGAGTCTGGGCAGCATCCTGGCCGCGGCCATGGTGCCCGTGCAACTCCTGCTGGCCCATTGGATGATGTCGCCCATGCTGGGTTCCCACAGGACGGGGCAGTTCGCTTCGCTCCTTCCGTGGCTGGCACTGGTGGTCCTGGTGATCTGGAAGCACCGCGAGAACATCCGTCGCCTGCAGGAGGGTACGGAATCCAAGCTCTGGGGTGCGAAGAAGGAGGACACCCATGTCTAACTGCGCGGACATCGGTGTCTTCGGATCGGGCGCCTGGGGCACGGCCCTGGCCATCACCTGGGCCCGGAAGGGCGCGAAGGTGGCCCTCTGGGGGAATTTCCCCGACGAGATGGCCCAGATGGCCGCCACCCGGCGGCACCTGCGGCTGAAGGACGTCGAGTTCCCGGATGGCCTGTCGACCTCCGACGACCCCGCCGATGCCTTCTCCGCGCCGTTGTGGATCTCGGCCATGCCCACCCAGGTGACGCCGGAGGCCTGGCGCCGACTGTTGCCGCGCACGCCGAACCATCCAGAGCTCGTGGTCCACGTCAGCAAGGGCATCCTGCAGAGCACCCACCAGACCCTGTCCCAGGCCCTCACGGGCGTGCTGGACGTACCTGTTGGCGCCCTGTCCGGCCCCTCCTTCGCCGATGAGGTGTCCCTGGGGGTTCCCACGGCCATCGTGCTGGCCCTGCCACTCACGGTGTCCGAGGACCGCGCCAAGGCCCTGCAGGAGCAGCTAGCCTCGGAGAAACTTCGCATCTACCTCAGCCGCGACGTGGTGGGCACGGAACTCTGCGGCGCCTTGAAGAACGTCCTCGCAATCGCGGCGGGCCTGGTGGACGGGCTGGGCCTGGGCTACAACGCCCGCGCCGCCCTCATCACCCGGGGCCTGGCGGAGATGTCAAGGCTCGTGGAGGTGCTGGGTGGCCAGCCTTCCACGGTGATGGGCCTGGCCGGCATGGGCGATTTGCTGCTCACGGCCACGGGGCCGCAGAGCCGCAACCGAACCTTCGGGGAGATGGTGGGCAGGGGTCGGAGCGTGGATGCAGCCCGGGACGCCCTTGGCGGCCAGGTCATCGAGGGCATGTTCACCACCGAGGCCGCGCTCGCCCTGGCGAAGGAGCACGGCCTCGACCTGCCCATCGCCGCCGAAGTGCAGCGCCTCCTGAACGGCGAATCGCCTCAGGAAGCCGTGCGGCGGCTGATGACCCGGTCGCTGAAATCGGAGTGACAAGGAGGTCCCCGTGGCCGAAGCTTTCCGTTTCCGCATCCATGAGCACGGCCCAGCCGGTTCGCCGGTGCGGGAGGCCTTCACTCCCACGGATCCGAAACCCGGCTGGGTGCGCCTGGAATTGAAGGCCATGGCCCTCAACCACCTGGATCTCTGGACCACCTTCGGCCTGCCGGGCTATCCGCTGCCCCTGCCGCTCACGCCGGGCTGCGATGGCGCAGGCACGCTGGAGGCCGTGGGAGAAGGCACAATCCTCCCCCCGGGCGTGGAACTCGGCGGCAGCGTGATGATCGCGCCCGGCCTCAGCTGCGGCGTGTGCCCGGCCTGCCTGCGGGGCGACGACATGCTTTGTCCGGCTTACGGCGTGCTGGGCCATGTGTGCGACGGTACCGCAGCCACGCATGTGCTGTTGCCCGCGGCAAACCTGTTGCCCATTCCCGGCAACTGGAGCTTCGAGCAGGCGGCGGCCTTCCCGCTGGTCTTCCTCACGGCCTGGGAGATGCTCGTCCACAAGGTGGCCTTGCGGCCCGGCGAGACCGTGCTGGTCTGGGGCGGCGGCAGTGGCGTGGGCAGCGCGGCCATCCAGGTGGTGAAGGCCCTGGGCGGCACGGCCATCGCTGTGGTGGGGAGCGAAGCCAAGGCCATGAAGTGCTGGGATCTGGGTGCCGAGCATGTGATCGTCCGGGGCGACCTGAAGGCGCTGTCCGCCAAGGTGCGCGATCTGACAGGCAAGCGGGGCGTGGACGTGGTCTTCGAGCACACGGGCGCCGCCACCTGGGCCACCAGCTTGGCGGTCTGCGCCCGGGGCGGCCGCATCGTCACCTGCGGCGCCACCACAGGACGGGAGACGACCTTCGATCTGCGCACCCTTTTCGCCAAACAGATCCAGATCCGCGGCTCCTACATGGGCCGCCGGGAGCACCTCTGGACCCTGCTTTCGCTGATCCAGCGCAACCCCACCAATCCGCCCTTCGGCCCGGTCATCGACCGGATCTTCGGTCTGTCCGAGTACCCGGAGGCTCAGCGTCATCTGGAGGACGGGTCCGGCTTTGGCAAGGTGGTGTGCAGGATCTGAGGCGGACAGCGGGTCCATGTCCTGGTAAACTCACCTGTTTGCGCAAGGAGCTCCCGTGAAGGTCCTCATCCTCGGTGTCAACGGCTTCATCGGTTCCCATCTGGTGGACCGCATCATTCAGGACACGGACTGGGAAGTCTACGGCCTGGACCTGGGGACGAACAAGGTGACGGACCACCTGGCCAACCCGCGCTTCCACTTCGTGGAGGGCGACGTGACCATCTCCAAGGAGTGGATCGAGTACCACATCAAGAAGTGCGACGTGGTGCTGCCCCTGGTGGCCATCGCCACGCCCAAGGTCTACGTGACCGATCCCCTGCGGGTCTTCGAACTGGACTTCGAGGAGAACCTCCGCGTGGTCCGCCAATGCGTGAAGTACAAGAAGCGCGTGGTGTTCCCCAGCACCTCGGAAGTCTATGGCATGTGCCCCGACGCGGAATTCGACGAGCAGGAGTCGCCGCTGGTCACCGGGCCCATCCCCATGAACCGATGGATCTACAGCACCAGCAAGCAGCTCCTCGACCGCGTGATCTGGGCCTACGGCTTCCAGCAGGGCCTGAAGTTCACGCTGTTCCGTCCCTTCAACTGGATGGGCCCCAAGCTCGACAGCCTCAACACGGCCAAGGAGGGCAGCAGCCGCCTGGTGACCCAGTTCAGCTGGAACCTGTTCAACGGCGAACCCCTGAACCTGGTGGACGGCGGCACCGCCCGCCGCTGCTTCATCGACGTGGCCGACGCCATGGACGGGCTCATGTCGATCCTGCGCAACGAGGGCGGCAAGGCCGACGGCGGGATCTTCAACATCGGCAACCCTGCCAACGACTACAGCGTGCGCGAGATCGCCGAGCAGATGATCGCCATCTGGAAGGACCATCCCTTCCGCATCGAGCGCGGCATTCCCGAAGGCCGCATGGTGGAGACCAGCAGCGGCGAATTCTACGGCAAGGGCTACCAGGACGTGGCCCGCCGCACACCCAGCATCAAGCGCATGCAGGGCACCTTCGGCTTCGAGCCCAAGGTCTCCATGAAGGATTCACTGAAGAAGGCCATGGATTTCTTCGTGGAAGAGCACAAGTCGCTGGAGAAGGTAGTGGAGACGGAGAGCTAGTTCCGCCTCGTTCAGCTTGCTCAGCGTGGCGGTTGGTCTCGACCCACTCGAACCTTGCGAGGCCGCGCTGAGTCAGAACAGGATTCTTTTCTTCGTGGTCTTCCCGTCCTCTCGGTATCGGCTCCGCCGATACGCGCGACAAACTGATATATCGTGGGGAATCTTTTTATGGGGATGACCCTCGACCTATGACGCGCCGCGAACGCACTCCTCTCCTCCTGCTCTGGTTCTTCCTCGGCCTGCTGCCGCTGCTGGTGCGCCCGCTGTGGGAGCCGGACGAGGGCCGCTACGCGGAGATCCCGCGAGAGATGCTGGCCACCGGGGACTGGCTGACGCCGCATCTAAACGGGGTGCTCTATTTCGAGAAGCCGCCGCTGCAGTACTGGCTGTCGGCCCTCAGCATGAAGCTCTTCGGCGTGAATGGCGCTGCGGCGCGGCTGCCCCTGGCCCTGGCTTCGGGCCTCATGATCTGGGCCGCCTGGCGGCTGGCCAAGCGCCTGGGAGCCAGGGATCCACTGTGGGCGCCCTACCTGGCCGCCACGGGTCTGCTGGCCTTCCTGGTGGGGC
>CAIXHJ010000404.1 GCA_903919165.1 uncultured Holophagaceae bacterium | reverse complement strand
CTCCACCCTCGATGGCCGCGATGGTCGGCATGGGCAGGTCCTCCAGCTCATCGAAGGCGTCACGGATGCCCTGGACGTAGGCGGCCGTCTCGGAAGGGGACATGGTTGTCCGCTCCTTCAGATCGGCGCCCGCACAGAAGGTCCCAGGCACCAGGCTATGCACGACCACCACGCGCACGGCCGGATCGAGGTTGAGACTGGCCAAGGCTTGCCGGAACTCCGTCAGGAGCTGGCGGCCAAGCGCGTTCCTGGCAGAGGGGCGATCCAGTCCCAGCAGGACGATGCCCCCGTCCAGCCCCTCCAGGCATTCGACCCGGACCTCCATCAGTCCAACTCGACGATGGGATCCCCTTCGTTCAGGAACTGGTCAGGGGCCACGAAGACCTTCTTCACCGTTCCCTCCTCGGGGCTGCCCACGGGGATCTGCATCTTCATGGACTCGATGATGACCAGATCCTGGTCCTCGCTCACTGCATCACCTTCGGCGACACAGACTCCCACGACCTTTCCGGCCATCTCGGCTCGCACCACGGCCATTCGGTCACCTCATGAAGACGAAGGCCCAGTGTAGCGGCTACTCGTCCCGGTCGGAGTCCCCGATCACCACCAGGTCATCGTCCTCATAGGCGAAGTCCCCTTCCTCAAGGAGGATTTCCCGGACCTTCCCACCCTCGGGCGCGTTGATGTAGAAGGACGAGCGGGAAGAATCCGTGCCCTCGAGGATCATCAGGGGCTCATCCTCTTCCACTTCCTGGCCGGGGCGGACGAGGACGTCCACCACATAGCCCGGCCATTCCGCCCGCACGATCATGCTGCCTCCCCTTCGCCGCCCCGCGACCTTGGCGGGGAGAGTATGGCGCCCCACGGCTCCGCGCAAGCCCCGGAAGCCTTTCTTTTTATCACATCTCAGGTAGGCGATACTGGAGGGCTTGGAGGATGGAATGGCTGTCGCCTGTGGCATCGTGGGTCTGCCCAATGTGGGGAAATCCACCCTTTTCAACGCTCTCACCCGTGCGGGCGCGGCTTCGGCCAACTATCCCTTCTGCACCATCGAGCCCAATACGGGGGTGGTGGATGTGCCGGATCCGCGCCTTGCGGTTTTGGCGGAGATCGTGAAACCCCATCGCATCCTCCCCGCCGCCCAGGAGTTCGTGGACATCGCGGGCCTGGTCCGGGGCGCCAGCAAGGGCGAAGGGCTCGGCAACGCCTTCCTGGGCCACATCCGCGAGACAGACGCCATCGTCCAGGTGGTGCGCTGCTTCGAGGACACCAATGTCACCCACGTGGAAGGCGGCGTGAACCCCGAGCGGGACCTCAGCATCATTGAAACCGAACTGGTCATCAAGGATCTGGACGCCATCGAGAAGGGCCTGGACCGCCATCGGAAGGTCGCCAAGACCGGCAACAAGGAATCGCTGGCCCTGGTGGCAGTACTAGATCGGCTCCATGCCGCCCTGAACGACGGCAGGTGGGCCCGTACCGTAGGCCTCTCAGCCGATGACAAGGCCCTCGTGAAGTCCTACGGCCTGCTCACCCTCAAGCCCACGCTCTTCGTGGGCAACATCGGGGAGGAGGATATCGGGAATCCCGAAGGCAACGATCACTACCGGAAGCTCCTGGCCCTGTCGGCCGACCGGGAGGCTCCCTGCATCCCCATCTGCTCCAAGCTCGAGGCGGAGATCCAGGACCTGCCGGAAGAGGACCGTCCCTTGTTCCTGGAGGAGGCTGGCCTGGCCGAACCCGGCCTGAATGTCCTCATCCATGCCAGCTATGACCTGCTGGGCCTCCAGACCTACTTCACGGCCGGGGTCAAGGAAGTGCGGGCCTGGACCATCCACCAGGGAGATACGGCTCCCCAGGCCGCGGGCGTCATCCACACGGATTTCGAGAAGGGGTTCATCCGGGCCCAGGTCATCGCCTATGACGACTTCATCCAGTACGGCGGGGAGCAGGGCGCCAAGGACGCGGGGAAGATGCGGACCGAAGGGAAGGAATATGTCGTCAAGGATGGGGACCTGATGAATTTCCTCTTCAATGTGTAGATCTAACCAGTCACGATCCGCTTCCTGTGGACGCGACCTCTTCAACGTCTAACGGGCTTCGATAGACATATGACGCAGTCGTTCCACGCGCGCTTCCAAAGGGGGGTGAGTGGAGAAGAGGCTCATCAGCCCTCCCCCGCTAAGTGGGTTCACGATCATCATGTGGGCGGTGGCAGGCTCCGCGGACCGCATGGGAAGCCGCTGGTTGTCGGCCTGCAGGCGCTCCAGGGCCGAGGCCAGCATGTCGGGCCGACCCGTCAGGTGGGCGCTGTACTCGTCGGCCATGTACTCTCGGGACCGACTCACGGCCATCTGAAGAACGATAGCTGCCAGGGGCCCGAGGATCATGATGGCGATGCCCGCGACCGGATTGGACCGGCCTTCCTCGTCCCGGGTCCCGAAGAATCCGGCGAACCGCGACAGGAACATGATGGCCTGCGCCAGCACTGCGGCCAGGCTGCCATGAGGATGTCCCGGTGTTTGACGTGGCCCAGCTCATGCCCGAGGACGGCCTCCAACTCGGGCCTGCTGAGGACCCGCATGATACCTTCCGTGACCGCCACCACGGCGTGTTCTGGGTCCCGTCCCGTTGCAAAGGCATTGGGTGTCTCTTCGGGGATGATCGCGATCCGGGGCATGGGCAGACCGGCCCGCTGGGCCAGATTGGCCACGATGGCATGCAGTTCCGGAGCCTCGGCTTGCGTGACAGGCTGGGCGCCATAGCTGGCCAGCACGATCCTGTCCGAGAAGAAGTAGCTCACGCCATTCAATAGCAGGCCGATGGCCAGGGCCAGCACCATGCCGGACCGGCCGCCGATCATCCCGCCGATCCAAACCAGTAGGCCCGTCATGGCCACGATGATGAGTAGGGTCTTTGTCTGGTTCATGAACCTGCCTCCTGGTTCCAGGATACGCAAGGATTGACAGAGGTTCAGCCCATGCGTTTGATGACCACCAGGGTCACATCATCCCGGAATTTGCCATCAGCAAGGTGCTTGAAGGCCTCGACCAGCAGCGCCTCGAAAATTTCCTCCGCGCCAGCCTGCGGAAGGCGAAGCACGACTTCTGCGAGTGGGCCATCGCCCAGTTCCTTGCCAGCGATGTTCTCTGCCTCCACGACGCCATCGGTGAAAATCACCAGGACATCCCCGCGATCCAGCTGCGCCCGCCCTTCGCAAAAGGCGGCGCCAGGCAAAAGGCCCACCATGGGGCCCGTGGGCGCGAGCCGGACCACTTCTCCAGTTGCCCTCACGAGCAGCGGCGGGTTGTGTCCCCCGTTCACGTAGCGAAGGTGGCCATTGACGGGATTCAGGCTGCCTGCGAAGAGCGTGGTGTAGCGGTTGCCGTCCCGCACGTCGTTCATGCGGCTGTTCACCCGCTCGGCCAGGTGCCCCCAGTCCTCGACGCGCCGGTCCGCCATGGCCCTGAGGAAGGCCGAGAGCTGCGTCATCATCAGCGAGGCAGGAAGCCCCTTGCCGGAGATGTCGCCCACGGCGATGTGGAGGCGAGCGCCCAACCCCTCATCCCGGGCCATCCACAGGTCGTAGAGGTCGCCTCCGACGGCCTGGTAGGGCAGGTTGGCTGCCGCGCATTGCCAACCTGCGGGTTCAGGCAGGGTCTTGGGAAGCAGGCTGCGCTGGATGTTGCGCGCCAGGTCCAGGTCCTTCTCCATGCGCTCGGCCTGGATGCGAGCCTCCCGCAACTCCAGGCTCGACAGCTGGGAGGAGGTCAGGTTCAGCAGAGTGCACAGGAAGATCAGGTCGTCTTCAGACAATCGGCCAACGGCAGACTCCGCCGCATAGGCAAACCCATGGCTGTGGGTCTGATCCACCAGTTCAATGGCATGGACGAGACCCCGGGCCTGCACCACCTCGTGCAGCTGGTCGCCGTCCAGGGCCTCGGGCAGCGTCCCGAGGCCCTTGGCGTGGAGCACCTGCCCTTGTGCATCCACCACCAGCAGCCGCATGATGCGGAATTCGCCCATGAGCGTATTCGCCATGAGCCGCACCAGGTCGCGGCGCGTCTCCACTTCGCCCAGGTTGCGGGTGAGTTCGAATACGGTATTGAGCCTGGATAGCTGAAGGGCCAGGGCCTGGTTCTGTGAACTGCGGACGGCTTCAGCCCGGCGCCATGCCAGGAGCGGCGCGCTGATGGAGAGCAGCAGTGGAATGGCATTCGGAAGGATCTCTGCGTGGAGGACGAGATGTCCGTACAACTCCTCCCCGTAATGCCAGGACAGCACCTGCCAGCCCTCTCCTGGATGCGTGGGGTAGGCCGGCGCCGCGCCCCGGAGAAACAGCCACTTCCCCCCGTCCCAAAGCCCACCTTGACGGGCTTTGGCGATGCCCATGGCCGTGATGCCCACCAGGTGGACCAGATCCTCCTCACTGCTCTGCTCCGGAAAGGTTTCCAGGAAGTCAATGAGCGGAAGCAGTTCCTGGGCCCCCTCAGGCGTCTTCAGCGCCAGCTGGCGGAGGCGGTCAAAGGGATTGGTCGGCATGGGTGGGGAACCGGGGTTCAGCTGATTTTCTTGATCAGGCAGCACTCATTGCGACCGGAGGCTTCATCCGCCTTGAACTGGACCTCGTCCATGAAACGGCTCATGAGCAGTAAGCCCAGACCACCCTTCCGGGGGTGCTTGATGTACTCCTTGGGATCCGGCAGGACCAGCTGATCGCCTCGGATGCCCTGCCCCGAATGCCAGATGTGGATCTCGAGCGCCTCCTCAGTGAAGCGCAGTTCCAGCTCGACGCTATGCTCGCCCTCGCCGTGATAGGCGTGGAGGATGACGTTGGTCACGGCCTCGTCCACGGCAATGCTCACTTTGGCGGCCGTGGCATCATCGAACCCCGCCACCAGCGAGGCGCGCTTGGCCAATCCCGTCACCAGGTTCAGGTAGCGGGTCTGACTCGGAATGATGAGCCTGAACTGGGCATGGTCCACTTTCGACGCCACGCTCAGCCCTTCTGCTCCGGCGCAACCGCCGCCAGAGCCTGGCTTTCGTCTCCGAAGACCCGGTAGAGCTGGGTGAATCCAAGGGTATCGAAAATGGTGAATACGTTGTCCTGGAGGTTAGACAGCAGGATGTCGCCATCATGCTCCCGCACGGTCTCGATCAGGCCCATGATGGCGCCCAGGCCGGCGGAGCTGATGTAGTTCAGATCCCTGCAATTGAGAAGGATGGTGTACCGCCCAGCCTGGACCAGCCTCTCCATGGCCTCTTCGAAATCCCGGACGGTGTGGGCGTTGATGAAGCCAGCCGGGAGGAGCACCGCCACATCACCGACCTGCCTAACCGCGATGGAAAGATCCGCCATCCCACGACTCCAAGGAACCATGGCCATCCTATCGGTTCCCTAGGCCAAACGCCAGAGAGCGGCATTCCCGGGGAATCGGATACCCTTGAGTCTGACCTTCACCGAGCCCTTGATGAGCGACTCCCGCCCCGTGGACCAGCCTCAGAACGATGCCCTCCGTGCCCACCTGGAGGCATGGCTCAATAAGCAGAACCAGACGCTTCTGGAAGAAGTGCTGGCCACTTGGCAGACTGCTCTTGGCCACTTCCACCCCGATGAGGCGCTTCTCGCCCAGCTCCTTGAAGCCGCAGCGGTCCCTAGCGCTCTCGCACCCTCGGACCCCCAGGATTCTCGTCTGGCCTCGGCCCTGGACCTCCTGGAGGGGGCCACCAGTCAAGGCGACCTGCTCAAGCGCTTGCTGGATGCCCTCTCAACCTTGGTCGAGCGCAGCGCTCTCTTCATTCTCAAACAGGGGCTGGCTTCTCTCTACGCACACCGAGGCTTCGAAGCAGATGCGCCCTCGAGGGCAGGCGCCGGGGTGCCTCCGTCCGAACTGGAATCCCTGATCCAGGGTTCGACTCATTCCATCCGCCGCAAGGGACCCGGGTACACAGCCTTGATCACGCCGATCAGCAGCTTCGAGGCCTCCGATGTGGCCATCTTCGCCCTGCGCCACAAAAAGCGGGCTGTTGCCCTGGTCCTGGTCGACAGCGGCCTGAGGCAGTCCCTGGATTACCCGGAGCAGGCGCGTGCCCTGGTGCTTGCCGCATCGGCCATGCTGGCTTCCCTCGTTGCCGGCAAAGAGGAGGATTCGCGGTCCCACTCTCTGCCGGAGGCCTATCCTAGCGCCCCCACCCCGGTCGTGACGGAACCCATCATACAGGCCGCCCCTGTCGAGCTCGATTCGAAGACCCGTGCCGCAGCCGAGCGCCTTGCCCGGGTGCTGGTGGGGGATGTGGAACTCTACTTCCCGGCCGAGGTCTCCCAGGCCCGGATCAGGGGGAACCTCTATGGACAGCTCCGGAATGAGTTGGAGCGCAGCAGAGCCACCTTTGTGGAGCGCTTCGGCGAAGAAATCGAGGCCCGATACCGGATTTTCACCACCACGGTCATCCACCAGTTGTGCAATGGCGATGTTTCTAAGCTGGGTGCCGTCCCCTGGGCCTAGGAACTTTTCCATGCAGGGTGACAATCAGGCCAGATTCTGGTAAAACCTTGTTCCTTTGGGTTTGGACAAGGACGGGCAATGGCAGATCTTGGCAAGAAGTTCACATGTTTCCAATGCTCAGCGAAGTTCTATGACTTCGGCAAACCGGAGGCTATCTGCCCCAAATGCGGGGCCAACCAGAAGGCCGCGCCAGCCAAAACCAAGGCCGTGAAGAAAGAAAAAAGCGTCCATGTGATCGAGGACGATTTCACCCCCGAACCCGAGGCCGAGAACCTGGAAGAGACCTTCAGCGAGAGTGGCGTAGCCCTTGAACGAGGTCGTGGTGAGGGATTCGATCCCGGCGACCTGCGCATGGATGACTACGACGAATGAGCTGCGCTCATTCGTCTTGAGGATGAAGAAAAGCTTTCGACTGAGGAGGCCGGGATGGACAATCCGTCGGTTCATCCGCTCATCGACAGGCACACGCACCTGGAAGGTGCGCTCGATCCCGCCTGGGTCCGTCGGGAATCGGATCGCCGCGGTCTGGGAGTGCCTGCCAGTCTGGAGGAGCTCTGGTCCGGACAGGCTGTTCCCTTTGCTGGATTCATCGAGGCCTTCCTCTTCGGCGCGGCCCTGCTAGACAGTCGCGCGGCTGTTCGCGAGGCGACTCTGGCCGTAGCGCGGCGAACGCAGGCCGCCGGCGGGCTGGGGTTCGACCTCTGGACCTCACCTCACTTCCTCGTGGTCCATCGCGGGCAGATCCAGTTAGATGCCTTCTGGCGCGGCTTGGAAGAGGGTCTCTCCGAGATCCGGACCTGGGGTCTGCATGCCTGTGTGGTGCTGGACGCCGTCAACCACTTCGGCCCGAAGCACGGCCAGGCGGTCCTCGATCTAGCCCTGCCGGAACTGCCGGCCTTCGTGAAGGGATTCTCAACGGGCGGTCTGGAAGGCTGCCCCTTTCGGGACTGGGCACCCGTCTTCGATCGGGCCAGGGCCGCGGGCCTGCGCATCGCCGCTCACGCCGGTGAAAACGGACCCGGTTCGAACGTCAGGGACGCGGTCATCGAAGGTGGCGTATCCCGCATCGTCCACGGCATCCGGGCGGATGAAGCCACCCTCGACCTCCTGGCTGAGCGTGGCATCCCGGTGGATGTCTGCCCCAGCTCCAACCGATCCCTCGCCTCCGATGTCGTCCCCCATCCCCTGCCCCGGATGCTGCTCGCCGGAGTGCGTTGCGCCCTCGGCACCGACGATCCCGGCGTAATTCCCTGCGACATGGGTACCGAAGTCGAAGCCGTCCGAGACATGGGGCTGGATGACATCGCGTTGGCCCGGCTCCGGCAGAACGGGGCCGAGGATGCCTGGTGCCTGGCAGATTGAGCCTTCCTGGTCCAGCGCTCTATCCAGCCAATCCAGGGCTCGAAGCGATCAGGAGTTCCAGGTAGACTGGGGGATTCGGTGCGCGCCCATAGCTCAGCTGGATAGAGCATCAGGCTTCGAACCTGAGGGTCGGGCGTTCGAGTCGCTCTGGGCGCACCACCGGTTTGACAATTCGGCTTTTTGCGAGCGTGGCGGAACTGGTAGACGCACTGGATTTAGGTTCCAGCGGTTCACACCGTGTCGGTTCGAGTCCGACCGTTCGCACCACTCCAGAATCGCCTGATGCGATTCTGGAGCGAGAAAAGCCGAATCACTCCCCTGCACCTCCCCACGCAACACGGAGCATCCATGCCCGCCACCCTCCACCACCAATCCCCCACGCGCAAGACCGTCGAAGTGACGGTGCCCGCCTCCGAGGTGAGCGCCGCCTTCAACGAAGTGGTGGCCAAGATCACGCCGAAGGTCCGCATTCCCGGCTTCCGCCCTGGCAAGGCTCCGCGCCCTGTTCTCATGCAGAAGTACGCCCGGGAGATCCAGTCGGACGTGGCCCAGCAGCTGGTGGAAAAGCATTTCTGGAAGGCCGCCCAGGATGCCGGCGCCCTGCCGATCTCCCATCCCTCGCTGGAAAAACTGGACTTGAAGGAAGGCGCCGACGCCGTTTTCCGTGCCCAGTTCGACGTGGCGCCCGAAGTTCCCCTGCCCGACTACAAGGCCATGGTCTTGACCAAGAAAAAGCGGGCCGTCGACGAAGCCACGGTCCAGGAGCATCTCGAAGGCCTGCGCCAGCGGGCTGTCAAACACCTGCCCGTGGAGGACGGCGCCGTGGCTGCAGGCCTCGTCGTCACCTGCGACATCCGCGTGAAGCCCCAGGGCCTCAAGGCCCGGGCCTACCAGGACCAGGTGCTGGAGATCGACGGGACCCGGCCCTTCGATGCCGAACTGGTCGGCCTGAAGGTCGACGAGAAGAAGGCCTTCACCCTCACCCACCCGGCCGATGACGCCAACACCACCCTCGCTGGCAAGACGCTGGCCTATGAGGTCAAGGTCAAGGATCTGCGCCGGAAAGAGGTCCCGGTCATAGGTGATGAGTTCGCCAAGGACATGGGCGCCTTCGAGAACCTCGATGCCCTGAAGGCCGCCGTGAGCAAGGATCTCGAGGAGGCTGCCGAGCGGGATGCTGTGGCCCGCCTCCACGCCACCATGCTCGATACGCTGCTGGATGCGGCCCCCTTCGAGGTGCCCCGCTCCATGGTGGGTCTGCAACTTGATGACTACTGCCAGGAGTTCGCCCAATCCGTGTCCCGCCAGGGCATGGATCCCAAGAAGGTGAATTGGCAGGCCTATCGCCAGTACCGCCTCAACGATGCCGAGCGCGCGGTCCGCAGCGGCTACCTGCTCCAGGCCATCGGTAACGCGGAATCCATCGAGGTTCCTGAGGCTGATATCGACGCCGAGATCCGTACCTTCATGGTTGAGAACCAGGTCCAGCAGCCCTTCGAAGCCTTCAAGGCTGAACTGGAGAAACGCGGCAACGCCACGGAAATCAAGGGCCGCCTGCGGACCGACCGAATCTTCGACCGCCTGCTCACCACCGCCAAGATCACCGAAGAGCTGCTGGACAAGGCCGCCTTCGAGGCACTGGTCGAACTGGAGCGCAAGCGGGAGGCCGGAATCCCCGTGAACCGCTTCGATGCGGGCGGCCTGGAGGGCGGTGACCTCGAGGGACAAGAGGGCGGCGAACCTGTGGCCGTGGCGACTGCCGAACATGTCCACGGCCCGGACTGTGACCACGATCACGACCACGAGGCTGAAGAAAAACCCGCCAAGAAGGCCTCTAAGCCGAGGCAGGAAAAATCGGCCGCCAAGGCGGACCCCGAAGCCCAAGAGAAGTCCAAAGCCAGGAAGACGGCCCCGGTGAAGGAGTAGTCTGCGCGCATTCCACTACCGGACAGGCCCGAAAGCGCCTTCTTGTCATCCTGATCAGCCAGCCGGAGGGCCCATGCCCAGCAGTTACTATCCCCCCATCGTCATCGAGCAGACACCCCGTGGCGAGCGCAGCTACGACATCTACTCGCGGCTGCTGAAAGACAACATCATCTTCCTGGGCACGGCCATCGACGACAACGTGGCCAATGCCATCGTCGCGCAGATGCTGTTCCTTGAGAGTGAAGACCCGGACAAGGACATCCAGATCTACATCAACAGTCCGGGCGGCAGCGTCACCGCCGGCCTGGCCATCTACGACACCATGCAGTTTGTGAAGAACGACATTGTCACCTACTGCATCGGCCAGTGCTCCTCCATGGGCGCCCACCTGCTCGCCGCGGGCACCCACGGAAAACGCTTCGCCCTGCCGAACGCGCGCATCATGATTCACCAGCCCAGCGGCGGCGCCCAGGGCCAGGCCACGGAGATCGAGATCACCTTCAAGGAGATCCAGCGCCTGAAGGAGAACCTGGCCGCCACGTTCGCCAAGCACACGGGCCAGCCCCTGAAGAAGGTCATCAAGGACATGGACCGCGACTTCTTCATGAGCGCCGAGGAGGCCCTGGAATACGGCATCGTGGACAAGGTCCTCTCCGAGCGGCCAGCCTGATGAACGCGAACCTCTCCGCCGTTCCGGCCTTCGAACACCTGTCCCACATTCCGCTCTACGCGCCCGGCAAGCCGATCCAGGAAGTTCAACGGGAGCTCGGTCTCACCCGGATCGTCAAGCTGGCTTCCAACGAGAACCCATGGGGCCCCACGGAGGCGGTGAAGGCCCGGGTGGCCTCGGTCGTCTCTGGCTCCGAATTCGAGGGCCTGGCCCTGTACCCGGTCAGCGATGGCTACTATCTCCGCAAGCGCATCGCTGAACGGAGGGGTGTATCCCTGGACCGCGTGATCCTCGGCAACGGCAGCAGCGAGATCCTCGAGCTGGTGGCCAAGGCGGCCTTCCTGGACGGCGGCAGCGCCGTCATACCGAAGCACAGCTTCGCAATCTACGGCATCGCCACCCAGACGGCCGGTGGGCGGGTCATCGAATCCAGGGCCTCGGCCACGGAACTCGATGCAGATGACATCCTCCGGTCCGTCGTGAAGGACACCCGGCTCGTCTATCTCGGACACCCCAACAACCCTACGGGCCTTCGCCTGGATCGGGCCGCCATCGAACGCCTGGTGCGGAACCTCCGGGAGGACATTGTCCTGGTGGTAGACCAGGCCTATGCCGAGTATGAGGACCCCGCTGACTATCCGGACACGGCCTCCTACCTGGACGAGCGCCCGAACCTGCTGGTCCTTCACACTTTCTCCAAGATCCATGCGCTGGCCGCCATGCGCATCGGGTACGGCCTGGGGTCGAAGGAACTGATGGACTTCCTGGAGCGGGTCCGCAGTCCCTTCAACACCAATCATCTGGCCCAGGTCGCTGCGGAAGTGGCGGTGCAGGATCTGGCGTTCGAGGCCTTCTGCCGCCAGAAGAACACCGAGGCGCGAGCGGCCTTCTCCCTTGAAGCCGCGAATCACCGCTGCCAGGTCTCGGGGACTTGCGGCAACTTCGTACTGATGGAAACGGCCTTTCCCGCGGCGGACTTGTTCAATGCACTGCTCCACCGCAGCGTGATCGTGAGGCCCATGCAGGGCTACGGTCTGCCCAACCACATCCGCGTCACCTTCGGGAAACCCGAGGAGATGCGCACCTTCTGGAACGCGGCCGGGCCCTTGCTTGACGGCGGCTGCTGATTGGCCTCGCAGCCTGCCCCGATCCCGGAGGAGATTGATGTCCTGAGGGGTCTGCTGGACCGTGGTGATCGGAGTGCCTGCCGACTGGGCCTCGACGCCCTGCGGGCCAACTACAGACAGGATCCTACCCTCTTCGATTCCGCCTCCGTCCTGGCACTCAGGGCGCTTGCCTCGGATCTGGACATCCTGCCTGATCTGGAATCAGCGCTCAAGGAGACCTTCGGCTATGGAGCCTTCCGCCCTGGCCAGCGCGCCATCATCGAGGCCGTACTGTCCGGTCGGGACGTGGTGGGCATCATGCCGACCGGCGCGGGGAAATCCCTCACCTTCCAGCTGCCCGCACGGCTCCTGGGCGGAGTGACCCTGGTGGTCTCGCCCCTCATCGCCCTCATGAAAGACCAGGTGGATGCCCTCACCGAGGCTGGATTGCGGGCCACGTTCCTGAATTCCAGCCTGGATGTGGAAGCCCGGCGGGAGCGCATCCGGGCCCTCAAGAACGGTGAACTGGAACTCGTCTATGCCGCGCCAGAAGGACTCGAACTCTACCTGGCGGATCTGCTGCGCGATGTAGACCTCCGCTTGATCGCCGTGGACGAGGCCCACTGCATAAGCCACTGGGGCCATGATTTCCGCCCGGCCTATCGGACCCTTGCCGGACTCAAGCAGCGCTTCCCGCACGTTCCGGTGCTCGCTCTCACGGCCACAGCCACACCCGAAGTGCGCCGCGACATCGCCACCCAGCTGGAGATGCGGAACCCGCTGGAGGTGAAGGGCTCCTTCTATCGTTCCAACCTGCGCATCAGCGCCTTCCGCAAGGGCGCCGAGGGTCTGCCCCAGGTGCGTGAGGCCCTGCTGCGCCTCGTCCTGGCGCGCCAGGGGGAAAGCGGCATCATCTACTGCCTGTCCCGGAAAGCAGTGGAAGCCACGGCAGCGTTTCTCAACAAAGAGGGCCTACGCGCGGCGGCCTACCATGCAGGCATGGACACCATCGCCCGCTCCGCCGCCCAGGACGCCTTCCAGCGGGATGACGTGGACGTGATCGTGGCTACCGTCGCTTTCGGCATGGGCATCGACAAGAGCAACATCCGCTATGTCATCCACCGCGACATGCCCAAGAGCGTGGAAGGCTGGTACCAGGAGATCGGCCGCGCGGGCCGCGATGGAGCCGAAGCCGATTGCGTGATGTTCTACGGCTGGGGTGATGTGCTCAGCTACGATCACTTCACGGATGGATTGGACGCCTCCCTGGCCCAGGCCCAGCAGCGGCAAACCAGAGACCTCTTCCGCCTGGCGGATTCCCCGCGTTGCCGGCACCAGGCCCTGCTGGCTCACTTCGGTGAACGGATGGAGGTTTGCGGAACCTCCTGCGACATCTGCACCGGGGCTGACCCACTGCAAGCCGTCTCGCGGCCCGGGAAAGCCAAGCGCGGATCGCCCCGCGGATCCCGGCCGCCCTTACCAGATGGACCCGTGGATGGTGAGGAGGCCCTCTACCGCGATCTCAAGGTTTTGCGCAAACAACTGGCCGATGCCAAGGGCCTGCCCGCCTATGTGATCTTCAATGACGCCACCCTTCGGCAGATGGCCCGGTTCCGGCCCGCCACCGGAAGTGAATTCTTGGCTCTGAGCGGCGTCGGTCCGAAGAAACTCACGCAGTATGGCGAGAGCTTTCTACGCCTGCTGCGCCAGCCGAACCTTTGACGAGGCTCGCCCGAGGCTTGGACATCTGTCACAACCTGGAATCTCGCCGATTGAAATCAGTGAATTTGCAGAGGAGTGGGACCAAGTCAAGCCTTGCAGATGGGCTGGGAGGAAATTAGGGTGAATAGAGCCATTTCACACTCCAGTATCCTTTGTCGTGCTTCTTCGTTTTTGAGGTGGATTCATGAGTTTCGGAATACGCGTGAGGGACTTGACACGGGTGGTGTTCCAGCTGGGGAACAACTGGATGACGCTGGCAGGCGCAGCCCTCACCACCAGTTCTGCCTTCGTGCTCATCTGGTTCTGGTTCATGGAATTCACGGGTTCCTACCAGGTCAACCCCTACATGGGCATCCTGCTCTTCGTCATCCTGCCGGGCCTCTTCCTGGCTGGCCTGGCGCTGATTCCCATCGGCATCTGGCGGGTGCAGCGCAAGGCCAAGCTGGCCGGTGAGGCCCCCATGCCTCTGCAGGCCGTGGATTTCAAGAGTCCCGCCGTCCGCCATCTCCTGACCATCATCGGCGTGCTCACCTTCGTCAACGTGTCCATTCTGGGCACGGCCGGCATGAAAGGCGCGGAGTACATGGACTCCAACCAGTTCTGCGGCCTCACCTGCCACACGGTGATGAGCCCCGAATACACCGCCTTCCTGGATTCACCCCACTCCCGCGTGGGCTGCGCCCAGTGCCACATCGGCCATGGCGCCCCCGCCCTCGTGAGGGCGAAGATCTCGGGTATCCGTCAGATCTTCGCCGTGACCTTCGGCACCTACTCCCGCCCGATCCCAAGCCCAGTCGAACACCTGCGCCCCGCCCGGGAGACCTGCGAGCAGTGCCACTGGCCCCAGAAGTTCACCGACAACAAGCTGATCTTCCGTACCAAGTACGCCGAGGACGAGGCGAACACTCCTTCCACCAGCGTCCTGCTGCTCAAGATTGGCGGGCACACCGCCAACGGCACCACCGGCATCCATGGCCGCCACCTCGATGCCATGGAGCGCATCAGCTACGTCACCACCGATGCCCGCCGGCAGGAGATCCCCAAGGTCATTTACCGGGATGACCAGGGCCACCCCGTGGAATACGTCTCCGACGATTTCAAGAACCTCCCGAAGGAGAAGCTGGACAAGGCCACCACCCGCCAGATGGACTGCGTGGACTGCCACAACCGCCCCACCCACACCTTCATGTTGCCTGACCGCGCCCTCGACAAGGCCCTCGCCGGCAACCGCATGAGCGCTGAGCTGCCCTTCCTCAAGAAGAAGGCCGCGGAGCTGCTGAAGGTCGACTACCCCGACCAGAAGACGGCCGCGGCCAAGATCCCCGTGGAACTGGCGGAGTACTACCGCACGACCTACCCCGAGATCTTCAAGCAGAAGCGGGGCCAGGTGGACACCGCCGGCGAGGTGGTGAAGTCCATCTACCTGCACAACGTCTTCCCCGAGATGAAGCTGACCTGGGGCACCCACCCGAACAACATCGGCCACGAGGATTCCGTGGGCTGCTTCCGGTGCCACGATGGCAGCCATACCTCTGCCGACGGCCGCACCATCAAGGGCGACTGTGACACCTGCCACATCCTCCTGGCCCAGGACGAGAAGGATCCCAAAGTCCTCAGGGACCTTGGCATGAAGTGATGGATCGGCGGGACCCTGCGTACCAGAATGTCTGGATGACCGGTTCCGCCTTGCCACTAATCGCCATCGACGGCCCCTCGGGCGTAGGGAAATCCACCACGGCCCGGCGGGTCGCCGAGCGTCTGGGCTGGCAGTACCTCGATACCGGAGCCATGTACCGAGCCGCAGCCCTGGCCATTCATCGGGCTGGGATCTCCCTTGAAGACCGCCCCTCCCTGGAGCGCCTGCTGTCTGGCCTGGACCTAGCCCAGGAAGGTGGGCGGATGTACCTGGCGGGTGAGGATGTCAGCGAGGCCATCCGGAGCCAGGAAACCACCCGACAGGTCACGCCCGTGAGCGCGGACGCCCGTGTTCGCGAGGTGCTGGTGGACCAACAGCGCCACATCGGCTCCAGCGGTCGGTGGGTGGTGGATGGTCGAGATATCGGCACCGTGGTGTTCACGGATGCCTGCTGCAAGATTTTCCTCACCGCCAGCCCCGAGGCCAGGGCCCAGAGGCGCTTCCTGGAACTTCAGGCCAAGGGGCAGTCACCCAGCTTTGAAGGCGAGCTAGCCGACCTCCAGCGCCGCGACCAGGCCGACAGCACGCGCGCCGCTTCACCCCTGCGCAAGGCGGATGACGCCGTCGAACTCGATTCCAGCGATTTGAGCCTCGACCAGGTTGTGGACTGGATCCTGGCACGGCATCAGGCTCATCCG
>CAIXHJ010000403.1 GCA_903919165.1 uncultured Holophagaceae bacterium | reverse complement strand
TCGATGAGGGCCAAGCCGATGATCATCGTGGTGCGGATGTTACCTGCGGCCTGGGGATTGCGGGCCACGCCCTCGACGGCGGCAGCCACGGCCTTGCCCTGTCCCAAACCGCAACCGGCGGCAGCGATGGCGAGGGCGATGTGGGCCGTGAACTGGCCTTCAAAGAGGCTCTTCGTAGCAGCGGGGGCTCCCTGGGCAAAGGCGACGGCGGCCAGGGTGAAGAGGAAGGCGGTGGTGAGGAATTTCTTCATGGTGGTGCTCCTTGTGGGGTGTCCGGGGGGTTCGGAATCCCGGGGACGGGTAAATGACAGTGGGTGTGGGTGGGAGCGGACAGCGCGATCGGGCTCGGCCCGGTCAACCTGTCGGGGGTCCCGGGGGGCCATTGCGAGCCCCGCGAGCACTCCCGGACGGCATCAGTGGTCGTGGGATACGGCGCCGCTGAGGTAGATGGCGGTGAGCATCGTGAACACGAAGGTCTGGATCAAGCCGAAGAAGAGCCCCAGGAACATCATGGGCAACGGCAGTAGGATCGGCATGAGCCCAAAGAAGATGCCCGCCACCAGATGCTCACCGGCGATGTTGCCGAAGAGACGCAGGGAATGGCTGAGGATGCGGCTCAGCAGGCCGAGGATCTCCAGGGGGAACATGAGGGGGGCCAGCCACCAAATCGGACCGGCGAAGTGGGCCCAGTACTTCACGAAGCCCTGCTCCCTCATGCCGTGGAAATTGTAGTAGGCGAACACCACCAGGGCCGCACCCAGGGTCACGTTCCAATTGCTGGTCCCGGGGCTAAGGGCAGGGATCAGGCCAAACAGGTTATTGAAGAAGACGAACAATGCAATGGTCCCGACGAAAGGCAGGTACCTCTCACCGTGGTGGGCGATGTTTTCGTTGATCATGTCCTTCAGGCCGCCGACCACCCACTCAAAGACCTGCTGCAGGGGACCGGGGATGCGGGCTAGGTTCTTCCGTACCAAGGTGGTGATGGCTATGGTGGTCAGGGCCGCCAGGGCCGCGTTCAGGAGGTGGTCATAGCGCTCCAGGATGGACAGGTGCGCCCCGTGGGCGAAGCCCGGCCAGGCATGCTGGGCCAGATGCAGCACATGGGTGAGCCACTGGGCAAGCAACGATGCGTGGTGTTCCATCTCGGTCGAACCTCAATCAGGCGGCATGGCCTCAGGTTTTTGGAAGGCCAGGCGCAGCGCTTCGAGAAGAATTCCAGCCACAAAGAGGATCACTCCCGTGGCCAGCGGCAGGGCTTCCGCCGGGTATCTTCCCATCATCCCACGCAGCACCAGCGCGATCAATGCCAGTTTGCCCAGGGACAGAACCGCGTACACCCATCTCCCGCGCTTGGAAGGGGTCAGCATCCAGGCGGTCAGGACCTTATGGAGGGTCCAAAAGACTAGGCTGGTCAGGGAGCCTATCCCGAAGACCAGGGCAGCAGTCCAGGACCGCAGGAGGCCCCAGAGGACGATCCCCAGGAGGGCCAGCACGATCATGGCCCGGGTAATCCGCCGTAGGTGGTCCTCGCCCTGATCCCCGTTTTCACTCACGGGGTCCCTTGCCTTTCTCGATGCGCTTCAGCTCCGCCTCATCCCGCCGGGCCATGCGCCGGTTCACCTTGTAGAGTTCCCAGAAGGCCGCGGAAATGCCCCAGACGAGGCCTATCCACTGGCCCAAGGCGGGATGCCCGAACCAGCCCCCGATCCAGCGACCAAGGAAGAACCCCAAGGCAATGCAGAGCGGGAAGCTGAATCCAAGGGACATCAGATCGCCCCAGAGGGCCCGTTCACCCGGGTCCGCCGCCTCGGTCTTCTTGAAAATCACGTGCACCCCAGAAAAAAGGTGCGGGCCTCCCCGCGCTGTTCAGTGTAAGCCTAGGGCAAAACAGAGGCACGGGAGCGTTCGCGCGGCGAGAACGCCCGGAGAGGAGAAGCAGAAGCCTGGCTGTGCAGGGCTTCTGCGCGGGGGTCCTGGGGGTGTTCGCGCGGCGAGGAACCCCCGGAGAGGAAAAGCAGAAGCCCGGCTGTGCAGGGCTTCTGCGCGGGGGTCCTGGGGTGTTCGCGCAGCGAGGAACCCCCGGAGAGAATTAGACCCAGAAGATCCTGCCAGCCCACTCCAGCAGCCATGGGCCAAAGGCCGTGCCCACCAAGACCAGGGCGCAGGTTAGGGTCACGATGAAGACCGGACCGGCACCCATGGGGGCAGTCTCGCCTTCGGGCTCCCTGAAGTACATCTGGTTCACCACGCCGAGGTAGTAGTAGGCGCTCACGGCGCTGGTCAGAAGCGCAAGGACGGTGAGGGTCACGAAGCCCTGCTCGATGGCCAGTTTGAACAGGTAGAACTTTCCGAAGAAGCCCACCAGAGGCGGGATGCCGGCCAGGCTAAGCAGGAAGATCATCATGGCGAAGGCCAGGACGGGATGCTTGCGACCCAGGCCCTTGAAGTCCTCGATGCGCTCACTCTCGCCCTTGCCCTGGAGGTAGATCACCACAGCGAAGGCGCCGGTGTTCATGACGATGTAGATGAGCATGTAGAGCCAGACGGCCTGGGCCCCGGCCCTTGGATCGCCCGACAGCACACCAAGGAGCATGTAGCCCACATGGGCGATGCTGGAGTAGGCCAGCAGGCGCTTCATGCTTACCTGTTTCACGGCGGCCACGTTACCCAGGATCATGCTCGCCCCGGCAATGTAGCTGAGGGGCAGCACCCAATCGCTGGACACACCGTGGAAACCGGCGCCGAACACCCGCAGGAAGGCCGCCAGGGCCGCAGCCTTGGGGGCGGTGGCCATGAAGGCGGTGATGGGTGTGGGTGCCCCTTCGTAAGCATCCGGCGCCCACATATGGAAGGGCACCGCAGCCACCTTGAAGGCCATACCCACCAGCACCATCAGGACCCCTGCGTAGACCAACAGGTTGCTGGTGGTGGGCGTGAGGGCCAGGGCCTGGTTCAAGTCCGCCAGATTGGTGGTGACGCCTCCAGCAGCCCCGTAGAGCAGGCTGATGCCATAGACGAGGATGCCGCTGGAGAAGGCCCCCAGCAGGAAGTACTTCATGCCCGCTTCCACACTGGTAGCCCGGTCCCGCAGGTAGGCCACCAGGATGTAGATGCAGATGGCCATGAGTTCGATGCTGAAGTAGACCGAGATCAGGTCCGAAGCCCCGCAGAGGAAGAGCATGCCGGAAAGGGAGAACAGGATCAGGGCGTAGTATTCCACCGTCTGCTGCTTGAGGCTGTCCAACAGGCGCATGCTGAGGAGAACCGTACCGGCCGTAGCCACCACACAGAGCATCTGGAAGCCCCGGGTGAGGCCGTCCATGCGGAACATGCGCGAGAAGCCCTCACCATCAGTGGTCACGGTCACCAGCACCGCCGTGACCGCCAGGATTACCTGGGTGATGGGCGCCCACTTGTGTTTCTCGTTCCGGTTGAAGAAGAGGTCGCCGGGCCAGAGCATGAGCGTGGCCACTATGATTAGGAAGAGTTGGGGCGTAATCAGGTGCGTGTCCCGAAGGAGCGCGCTCAAAAGCCCCTGAGCGAAGCCGGTCATCAGTTGCCTCCGCCTTGGGCAGGATGTTCATGGGTCGGGGTGGCGGGAGCCTCTCCATGGGCCGTACCATGACCGGCAGGGTGCTCCTGCTCGCCGTTTGGGCTCTCAGAGGTGGCACTTCCGTGGTGCGGAGCGGCCATGCCCTGCATGCCCAGCTTGGCGGCGATGGCCTGCTTAACGGCGAGAGCTTCAGCTGCGTAGTACCCGGGGGTGACCTGCTCTACCAGCTTGCGAACGGGTGCGTCCATCACATCCATGATCGGCTTCGGGTAGAGGCCGATCCAGAAGGCGGCCACCACCAGCGGGGCGAAGTAGAGCACTTCGCGCAGGTTTAGATCGTCCATCTTCTCGTTCACTGCGCTGATGGGTCCGAACATCACCCGCTGGAACATCCAGAGCATGTAGGCTGCGCCGAGGATGATGCCGAGGGTGGCAACCACGGCTGCCCAGGGGAAGGCCTGGAAGGAACCCATGAGGATAATGCCCTCACCGATGAAGCCGTTCAACAGCGGCAGGCCGATGCTGCTCATGGTCATGATCATGAAGATGGTGGCGTAGACCGGCATGGATTTCGACAGTCCACCGAAATCCGCGATCATGCGGGTGTGCCGGCGCTCATAGACGATGCCCACCACGAGGAAGAGCCCGCTGGTGCTGATGCCATGATTGAGCATCTGAAAGAGGCCGCCCTTGATGCCATAGGGATTCAGGGCGAAGACACCCAGCATGCAGAGGCCCAGGTGGCTCACGGAGGAGTAGGCCACCAGCTTCTTCATGTCCTTCTGGATCATGGCCACCAGGGCGCCGTAGATGATGCCAATGAGGGAGAGGCCGATGAACCAGGGCATCAGATCCTTGGTGGCGGTGGGCATGATGGGCAGGAGGAAGCGGACGAAGCCGTAGGTGCCCATCTTCAGGAGGATGGCGGCGAGGATCACGGAACCGGCCGTGGGGGCCTGCACGTGGGCGTCCGGCAGCCAGGTATGGAAGGGGAACATCGGGACCTTGATGGCGAACCCGATGAAGAAGGCCAGGGCCATCAGATGCTGGTAGGTCTTGCTCTGCTGGGCGATCACGGGAGCCATGGCCTGGAAGCTGGCCAGGGAGAAATCATAGGAGCCGGTGGTCTTGTGCTGAAGGAAGTAGATGGCCAGGAGCGCCACCAGCATCAGCACGGAACCCGCCAGGGTGTAGAGGAAGAGCTTGATGGCGGCGTAGAGCTTCTGTGGCCCGCCCCAGATGGCGATCAGGAAGTACATTGGCACCAGCATCACTTCCCAGAACAGGTAGAAGAGGAACATGTCCTGGGTGATGAAGACGCCCAGCATGGCCGTCTGCAGCACCAGCATCCAGATGTAGTACTCCTTGTGGCGCTCTTCGATGGACTTGAAGGAACAGGCGATGGCGATGGGGCCGATGAAAGTGGTCAGCAGCCAGAGCAGGAGGCTGATGCCGTCCATGCCGACAGCGAACTTCACTCCCAGGGCCGGGATCCAGGTCCAGGCCTGGAACCACTGCACCGCGTCGCTGGCCCGGTCGTAGCCGAACCAGAAGGGCAGGCTCAACAGCAGGTGGGCGATCATTACCAGGAGCGAACCGATCTCGAAGACCCGGCGCTGGTCCTTGGGCACGAAGATGAGGACCAGCGCGCCCAGGAGGGGCAAGAAGGTCGCCACCAGCATCAGTGTCGTATTTGCGGTGAACATGGGGACTCCAACCAGGGAAGGACTAGACGAGGAATTTCCAGAACGCGAAGACGAGGAAGCCGATGAACATCACGAAGGCGTAGTTCTGCACCCGGCCGCTCTGCAGGCCACGGAACACCCCGCTGGTCTCATGCACGATGTACTCGACGAGGTCGACCGCTCCGTCCACCAGGTACTCATCCACCCAGTTCGAGAGTTCAGCCCAGATGAGGGTGGCGCGGGCCGCGCCGTTCACCATGCCATCCACCACCCACGTGTCGAAGCTCCAGAGCTGGGCGGAGAAGCGCTTGATGGGTTCGATCAGGACGGCGTCGTAGAACTCATCCACATAGTACTTGGCGTTCACCCAGCGGAACAGGTTCGGGAAGCGGGCCACGAAGGCCTTGGCCCGGCTCCAGCTGGGATCCACCTTGTAGATCCACCAGGCCAGCAGCATGGCACCGGGGGCCCACACCAGGGTCGCCCAGGCCATGAGGCCGTACTCGATTGTCGGCGGAATGTGCTCGCCAGGATGCGCGGGCGCCACCTGGTAGAGCAGCGGCTCGAGCCACTTGCTGAAGATCTCGGAGGGCACGATGGGCAGGATGCGATGCAGGCTCTCGGGGTAGTTCAAGAAGCCGCCTACCACTGCCAGACCAGCCAGGGCACCCACCGGCAGCCACATGCTCCAGGAGACTTCATGAGGGTGGTGGCCAGGCACGATGTCGTGATCCTCGGGATCATCGCCATGGTGGTCGTGAGGGTGGTCCAGTTCGTGGATGTGGTTCTCAGGGTGGCCATGGCCCTTGTGCCCGTGGTCATCATGGGCGTGATGGGCCTCGGATTGCACCGACAGGCCATAGGGATCGTCCCCCGCCCCACGGTACTCGCCGTAGAAGGTCATGGCGATGAGGCGGGTCATGTAGAACGCGGTACAGAATGCCCCCAACATGCCCAGAACCCAGGCCACCATGTTCAGCGCAGGGCCCGTGTAGTGGCCGTGTTGGTACCAGCCCTCGAACACTTTCCAGAGGATCTCGTCCTTCGAGAAGAAACCGGAGAAGGGGAAGATGCCGGCGATGGCGAAGGTCGCCAGGATCATGCTCATGGCGGTAATGGGCATGACTTTCTTGAGGCCACCCATGTTGCGCATGTCCTGCTCATGGTGGCAGGCGGCAATGACTGATCCGGAACCAAGGAAGAGGCTGGCCTTGAAGGCGGCGTGAGTGAAGACGTGGAACATGCCAGCACTGAAGGCGCCGGCACCCATGCCCATGAACATGAAGCCCAGCTGGGACACCGTGGAGTAGGCCAGCACCTTCTTGATGTCGTACTGGGCCAGGCCCATGGTGGCGGCCACGAAGGCCGTGAGCGAACCAAAGGCGAGCACCACGGCCAGGGCCATCGGGGCATTCACGTAGATGAAGTTCATCCGCGCGATCATGTAGAGGCCACTGGTCACCATGGTGGCGGCGTGGATCAGGGCGGAGACGGGCGTCGGGCCCGCCATGGCGTCCGGCAACCAAACATAGAGGGGGATCTGCGCGGACTTGCCCATGGCGCCCACGAAGAGGCAGCAGCCAATGAGGTTGAACCACCACGTGGGGCTGGCGGTGTGGCCATACAACGTGATGGCCGGCATGTTCGCCACCGCGCGCACAGAACCCATCAGCGTGTCGTAATCAAGGCTTCCAAACACTTGGAAGATCAGGAAGAAGCCGATCATGAAGCCGAAGTCGCCGATGCGGTTGGTGACGAAGGCTTTCTTGCCGGCGGCCGCGGCGAATTCCTTCTCGAAGTAGAACCCGATGAGCAGGTAGGAACTGAGGCCGACGCCCTCCCAGCCGAGGAACATCATCATGATGTTGGCGCCCAGCACCAGGTTCAGCATGCTGAACACGAAGAGGTTCATGTAGGCCATGAACCGGTAGTAGCGGCCATCGTTGCGTTCTTCGGCCATGTAGCCGGTGCTGAACAGGTGGATGAGGAATCCGACGCCGGTCACGAGCAGGGTCATGCAGGCGCTGAGCCCATCGAACTTGTAGGCCCACTCGATCCTCGCGGTGGTGAGGCCGCCCAGCACGTGGGCGCCCCCAACGCTGAACCAGGTCCAGAGATTCTGGTGGATGGACCGCCCCTCGGCAGGCAGGCCGACGAGCAGTGCGAAATGCCATAGGGTGAGAAGGAATGACACGCCCACCGTACCAAGTGCGATGGCATCCACCATGGCATTGCTCTTCAGTCTCCGGCCGGTGAGGCCATTGACCAGGAATCCGAAGAAGGGCAGAAAGGGGATCAGCCAGAGCAGGCTGCTCGGGTGGGAGGCGGCGGTGGTTGCGGCGTGCGCCAGGGTCATCTCGGCACTCATGGTCGTCGTCATCCCTTCAGCAGGTTGATGTCGTCCACCTGGACGGTGTCGCGCTTGCGGTAGAGGGCCACCACCAGGGCGAGGCCCACCGCCACTTCGGCGGCGGCGAAGCCCATCACCAGCAGGGCGAAGGCCTGGCCGGAGACGGACCCGCTGTGGCGGGCGAAGGCGATGAAGTTGAGGTTGGCGGCGTTGAGCATGAGCTCGACGCACATGAGGATCACCAGGGCATTGCGGCGGACCAGTACGCCAGCGATGCCGATGGAGAACAGGAGAAAGGAGATAAGGAGGACCGCGTTGAGGCTGACCATCACACTCGCTCCGTTTTAGCCAGGACCACAGCACCGACCAGGGCCACCAGGAGGATCACG
>CAIXHJ010000402.1 GCA_903919165.1 uncultured Holophagaceae bacterium | reverse complement strand
GGCGAGCACGCCGAAGACTTTGCACTTTGGGCAGGCTTTTACGAGATCAAGCGTGACCGGGAAGCGTTGCTGAAGGAACTCTCGCGCGAGCGCGTCCGACAACTCGCACCCAGCTCTCAAGACTTTGTCACGATTGACCCGCACGAACCGGCTCTGCGCGCCACAGCGGCCTGAGATCGAGCATGGCCTTTCCCACGCTTTCCGAATACGAACTGCTGATCTATGGCCTGCCAGATGCGCATCCTGAAATCCTCGCCGCTCGTGGCAGCGGACTCGACCGGCCCCTTGGTTTCGGCCGAATGCGTGGTGGTGCGCTCGCTGGACCGGGTAGAGGGTGCCGGCTCCGCCAACGTGTCAGTGCGGGGGCTCGAACCAGCAGGGATCCGCATGCGGGATCAGGTCAGGCTGGTGCAAGGCCGCTGGACTTCGCCGGGGCTGAACGAGATGGTGGTCCCGAGGCGCATGCAGGACCGCTTCACGGGGCTGGCCCTCGGCCAGTTCCAGACCTTCGGGGGCCGGTCCTGGGAGGTGGTCGGCATCTTCGATGGAGGCGGGTCGGCCTTCGACAGCGAGATCTGGGTGGATGTGGTGGCCCTCATGCAGGCCTACAAGCGCACCATGTATTCCAGCGCCTTGGTGCGTTTGAGGAGCGCCGAGCAGGTGCCGGGTTTCGCCCAGATGGTTGACCAGGACAAGCGGCTGAAGTTGGAGGTCCGGGCCGAGCCCGATTACTACGCCGACCAGACTTCGGCGGGGCAGCCGATCCGCATCCTGGGCAACCTGATCACCGTGATCCTCACAGTGGGAGCGATCTTCGCGGCCATGAACACCATGTACGCCTCTGTGGCCAGCCGCACCCAGGAGATCGGAACCCTCCGGGCCCTGGGCTTCCGGCAGCACGAGATCATGGCCAGCTTCCAATGGGAGGCGCTCATGCTCTGCAGCCTCGGAGGCGTGGTGGGAGTCCTCATTTCCCTCGGGTTCAATGGCATCCAGACTGGTGCCACGAATTTCCAGACTTTTTCAGATGTGAGTTTCGCCTTCCTCATCACCCCCAGCCTCATGGCCAAGGGGCTGGCCTTCAGCCTGTTCATGGGGCTGGCGGGAGGGGGCTTGCCGGCCTGGCGGGCCAGCCGCATTCCGTTGACGGAGGCCATGAAGGGGGGGTGATGCGGGTGGCCCTGCCGCGCACTTGCGCCTGCGGTGCTGCGTTTGCGGAGGCCGGCTGATGCTCAGCCCGCCGGGTGCCCGGCTCGGAACGCTGCTTGGGCAGCGTCCCTCGCCACCCGGTTGGGCTTCGCCCTGGCGGGCCAGCCGCATTCCGTTGACGGAGGCCATGAAGGGGGGGTGATGCGGCTGGCCCTGCCGCGCGACCTGCGCCATTGGCCTGGTCTTGACTACCATCGTTTCGCGAGGCACATTGAAGGCGCCTAGTTCCTTAAACCGGAGGTACCTGTGGACCGTGAACTGCTGAAGGGCAGCACACCGCTGCTGCTGTTGTCGTTGCTCTGCGAGGGGCCCATGTACGGCTACCAGATCATCGAGACGGTCCGCCAGCGCACAGGCGGAACCTATACCCTGAAGGAGGGTGCCCTTTACCCGGCCCTTCACAAGCTCGAAGCCACCGAATTCATCGCCTCCTACTGGGAAACCCAGGACAATGGCCGGGAGCGCCGCTATTACGCCATCCAGCCCGCGGGGCAGGCCTTCCTGTCGGCCAAGAAGAAGGAGTGGAACCAGTTCGTGGACATGGTCCAGGCCT
>CAIXHJ010000401.1 GCA_903919165.1 uncultured Holophagaceae bacterium | reverse complement strand
CTTCCAGAAACCATGGAAGTAGGAAATCGCACTCCAGATGGCCAGGATCACGGCCCCCCAGAGCAGCAGCACGCCCATGCCCCAGAAGAAGCTGTAGGGCCGGTTCAGCTGGATGAAGAAGTGGAAGATCTCCTTGTGGGTCCATTCATAGAGCCAGTAGTCGAGCCGCGGGCCAAGGATGAGACAGGAGATGGCCGCCACCTGGAACCCCATCTTCCACTTGCCCACGGGGCCGGCAGGGATGGTGAGCCCCTCTTCGCTGGCGATGCCGCGCAGGCCCGTGATCGCGAACTCCCGGGCCAGGATGATGAAGGTCATCCAGGCTGGCGCCAGGTTCAATTCCACCAGCGAGATCAGCGCACCCGCCACCAGGAGCTTGTCCGCCAGGGGATCCAGGAGCTTGCCGAGCGTCGTCACCTGTTTCCAGCGGCGGGCCAGGTATCCGTCGAGCGCGTCCGTGATGGAGGCCACCCAGAACACCAGCACTCCGATCACTTCGTGGTTCGTCACCTTGGTCATGAGCACCACGACCAGGATCGGAACCATCAGGATCCGTGCGAGCGACAGGAAGTTGGGAAGGTTCATGAGGCGCGTTCAGCTCCAACTCCAGCCTACCGCCTTTTACAGACCACGCCGTCTGCACCATCTGCAGCTCCAACTGGCCGCCCTGCCGTACCAGCCGAACCGCTTAACCTGCTTCTCGAGAATTCCTGTGAGGTTCGCGCGAAGAGGGTGAGGATATCCACCGGAGGTGGCCTTCGCGTGCCAACTGCACACCCGGACCCGTTGGCATTCAAGGCCTGGCTTCGCACCGAGGCCCTTGGAATCGGATTTGCCCTGGCTGGTTTCGCCCCCTGCGACCCTTTCCTGAAGGAGAAAGAACAACTCCAAGCCTGGTTCCAGGAGGGACGGGGCGCCCTGTTGCCCTACTTAGACCTGGCGACCCTCCTGGATCCCCGGGCCCTCTGGCCCAAGGCCCGGGCGGCCCTCGTGGGCTTCTTCCCCTACGCCCGGCCCGACGCGATTCCAGGTGCGGCCCCCGGCAGCCTCAAGCTGAGTCGCTACCTCTGGGGTCAGGACTACCACACGCTGCTCAAGCCCCGCCTGAACCGGCTCCTGGAAGGGGCCCAGGCCCGCTGGCCGGGCCTGGAGGGACGGGTCTGCGTGGACACGGCCCCCTTGCTGGAGCGCCAACTGGCTGCCCGGGCGGGCCTGGGCTGGCAGGGGAAGCACACTCTCCTCATTGCCGGGAAGGATGGCTCCTGGGGCTTCCTCGGCGTGCTGCTGCTATCCGTGGACCTGCCGCCGGATGAGCCGATGTTCACCGAGCAATGCGGAACCTGCACGGCCTGTCTGGACGCCTGCCCAACCCGGGCCCTGGAGCCCTTCCACTTGGACCCGGCCCGCTGCCTCACCACCTACACCATTGAGACCGAGGCGGAACCATCCGACGACATTCTCGCCGCCCTGGCCACCAACCGTTGGGCCGCGGGCTGTGACATCTGCCAGGAGGTCTGCCCCTGGAACCGGGCACCGATCTGGGGAGACCCTGTCCTCTGGGGGGGACCCAGCCCGCTCCATACCCGCCCAGCCGAGGATCTTCCCCGGGGCGCGGCCCAGTGGCGAAAACTCACCAAGAGGACCGCCCTGAGGCGCGTTCGGGACCGTCACTGGCGGGCCACCCTTGCCAGGATTCTGGGCTCCTGACATTTTCATTGGAAGTGCTGAGCTTTTTTCCATATAAACAAGCTTCCGGCCAAAGGTGGCCGCCCCGGTTTGAGGAGGCCCCTCGGATGCCCATGAAGCACTGGACGGTCCAGGATGCCGCGACCCTGTACGGAATCCGCGAGTGGGGCAACGGCTATTTCGGCATCAACGCCAAAGGGCACCTCGAGATCACGCCCACCAAGGACGATTCCCTGAGCTGCGATGTCTATGAGATCGTCCAGCATCTCAAGAAGAAGGGCCTCCGGACCCCCGTGAGTCTGCGCTTCCCGCAGGTGCTGGCCCACCGGGTGATCGAGGTCAACGAGGCCTTCCGTCACGCGATCATCGAGTTCGGCTACGAGGGCGGCTACCAGGGCGTCTATCCCGTGAAGACCAACCAGACCAAAGAAGTAGTCGAGGAGATCATCCGCGCCGGCAACAAGTACCACTACGGCATGGAGGCGGGTTCCAAACCCGAGTTGATCATCGCCCTCAGCCTGGACCTACACCCCGAGGCGTTGGTGCTGTGCAACGGCTACAAGGACGAGTCCTTCATCCGCATGGCGCTGCTGGCCCGCAAGGCCGGACGCAAGGTGGTCATCACTGTTGAGAAGATGACCGAGCTGCCATTGATCCTCAAGGTGGCCAAGGAGCTCAAGGTCGAGCCCCTCATCGGCCTGCGTGCCAAGCTCAATGCCCAGGGATCCGGCAAGTGGGAGACCAGCGCAGGCGATCACGCCAAATTCGGCCTCACCACCCGCGAGATCCTGGACGCCATCGAAGTGCTGGAAAAACGCGATCTCCTGGATAGCGTCATCGAATTGCACTTCCACATCGGCAGCCAGATCACGGACATCCGCAAGATCAAGTCGGCCATGAAGGAGGCAACTCGCATCTACGCCAAGCTGCGGAAAATGGGCGTGCCCATCCGCTACCTCAACGTGGGCGGCGGCCTGGGCGTGGACTACGACGGCAGCAAGACCACCTTCAGCAGCTCCATGAACTACACCATCGCGGAGTACGCCGCGGACGTGGTCTACACCACCAAGGACATCTGCGCCCAGGAACAGGTGCCCATGCCGGACCTGGTCAGCGAGTCAGGCCGCGCCATCACCGCCTACCACCAGGTGGTGGTGGTGGACATCATCGGCCTCATCGACACCACGCACACGAAGTACTCCGTGACACTCACCGGCAACGAGCCCCAGATCCTCAAGGAGCTGGCCTACACCCGCGACAACATCTCCGTGAAGAACTTCGCCGAGATGTACCACGACGCCATCACGCAGAAAGACGAGATGCTGACCCTCTTCAACCTGGGCTACCTGGGCCTGGAAGACCGGAGCAAGGGCGAGACTCTGTTCTGGGAAGTGTGCCGCAAGCTCTCGCGCATCCTCAGCAGCAAGAGCCTGAAATACGTGCCGGAGGAATTCCAGGATCTCAACAAGAGCCTGGCGGACAAGCTCATCGCCAACTTCAGCATCTTCCAGTCCATGCCGGACCACTGGGCCATCGAGCAGCTCTTCCCGGTCATGCCCATCCACCGTCTCAAGGAGAAGCCAGGACTGTCCGCCACCCTCTGCGACATCACCTGCGACAGCGACGGCAAAATGGAGAAGTTCATCGACCTCAAGGATGTCCGTGACGAGATCCCCCTGCATGAGCCCCGGAGCGGCGAGGCTTACTACGTGGCCTTCTTCCTCACGGGCGCCTACCAGGACATCCTGGGCATGCGGCACAACCTCTTCGGCGCGCCCAACGAGGCCCACATCATGGTGCACGAGGACGATACCTTCAAAGTGCAGCACATCGTGAAGGGCGACACCGTGGATCATGTGCTCCGCAGCGTCCACTACGACCCCGACGTGCTGATCCAGGGGCCGCAGACAAAGCGGAAGGCCAGCGTCAAGAACGATGCCGTCGAGGCCCTCAGAGCCCTCCTGACAGAAGAGCGAAAGCTGCACACCTACCTGGAAATCTGATACCAGTTAGCAGTCAAAGATAGAGATTCACCAGCGCGGTTCCGGTTTCTGTTTCCAGAGCCAGATGATGTAGTCCACGTTCTTGGGCGTTGCGCCAATAGCCTTGAGCCTGGCCATGCACTGGCCCCGGTGGTGCTGCGAGTGCAGACAGACCTGGAGCAGCGCATCGGCTACGGGGATCACACAGGGGGGATCAGGGAACCAGGGCACCCGCACAGACTTGGCCAGCGACTCTGCGTCCAGACCGCGACCAAGGGCCCTCAACACCTGGTGGCCGGCCTCGCACCGGGCCTTCAGCTCCTGGAAGGCTGGGAGCGACCGCTCGGCAATGGCCACCGCATCCCCCTTGAGCACCTGGAGAAAGGCCTCCTGCACGGACACCATGTGATCCGTCCGGGTGCGTAGGTCCTTATCCTCTAGGGTGCCCGAAGCTTCCCAGGCCCGGAAGAATACCGCGTCTGCCCAAGCCTGATGACTGAGGAGATCTTTCAGCGGACCGATCATGGTCCCTCCATGTTGATGGGCGGATTCTACCGGAGGTCATGCCCCCCGCGGACTGCGATTTCCATGACAATGGGGACTTAAACATCCACAGAATACATAGGAGGCACCAATGGACATCCAGCGCGTCGGCATCATCGGCTGCGGACTCATGGGCTCAGGAATCGCCCAGTGTGCTGCGGAGGCAGGTTGCCGGGTCGTGGTGAAGGAGGCAGACGAGGCCCTTCTCACCAAGGGACTTAAACGTATCCACGGCGCCTGGGACCGGTCCGTGGCCAAAGGGAAGGTGACTGAGGAACAGCGCGGCGGCTGGCTCAAGAACCTCAGCGGCACGCTGGCCTTCCCTGACCTGGCGGATTGCGACCTGGTGGTGGAGGCCATCCCGGAACGCCTCGATCTGAAACTCCAGGCTTTCACTGAACTCGACCAGGTGCTGGGACCCGCGGCGATCCTCTGCACCAACACATCGAGTCTGTCCGTGGCCCAGCTCAGCCCAGCCCTGGCACCTCACCGCCTGCCGCGCCTCGCGGGCCTGCACTTCTTCAACCCGGTGCCCATGATGCCCCTGGTGGAGATCATCCGCACCCTTGCCACCGCCGAAGACACCCTCACCGCGCTGCGCACCTTCGTCCAGAAGCTCGGCAAGACCGCTGTCATGGCGCCCGACGCGCCGGGGTTCATCGTCAACCGTCTGCTGGTGCCCTATCTGCTGGACGCCATCCGGTGCGCCGAACAAAGGCTGGCCACGGTGGAGGACATCGATATTGGCATGAAGCTGGGCTGCGGACACCCCATGGGGCCGCTCTATCTCAGCGACTTCATCGGTCTCGACACCATGCTGAACGTGGCCGAGGTGATGTTCGACGCCTACGGCGAGCCGCGTTTCAAGGCGCCTTCCCTGCTCCGTCAGCTGGTCGCAGCCGGCCGGCTGGGCCGCAAGTCCGGATCCGGCTTCTACCGATGGGAAGGCGAGAAGCGGATGGAAGCCCTGCCCATATAGCAAGCCTGAGTTAGGCTGGTCGGATGCTCGACTTCCTGTTGATCCCCGCGGCGCTGCTGCTGACGCTGGCCCTTCGCGCCGTCCGCCGCGGCGAGTACCGTCTACACGGATATCTCATGACCGCGGTCTTCACCCTGGTCGGCATCCGCCTGCTGCTGCACCCGAGGAACCTGACCCCGTTCCACCTCACCCTTTGGCTCGCCACCCTTGCCGCGGCCGGGGTGACCATCCTTCTGGGACGGATGGCCCTGGCCTGGCGCGAGACGCGCAGCACGCATTCTTCCGTGCTTCGGATCCACCGGACCGCAGGTACGACCACCCTCTTCGGGCTGGCGCTCACCACGCTGATCTGGCTGCTGCGCAGCCGCGGCTGATCACGAACGGTTCACCAGGGATCCTGAACGGTCTTCCCTGCCTCGGCGTGCTTCAGCGCTTTGAGGCCGATGTCCCTGCGGACCTGCATACCGGGCCAATGCACCTGCGGTAGGGCGGCTTCGATGGCGGCGCGGGCGGTGGCGAGGTCCGGCGCGGAGGTGGCGAGGTTCAGCACGCGGCCGCCATTCGTCAGCCACTGTCCATCTTCCTTGCGTGTTCCGGCGTGGATCACGGTGACGGCGGGCGATAGAATGGTGATGGGCACGCCTTTCTTGGCGCCTTCGGGATAATCTTCCGCCGCGAGCACTACTGTGATGGCCGTGTGGGGCTTCAGCTTTAGGACCCGGGCGACCAGCCGGCCCTCGGCCACCTCCAACAACAGGGCGGCCAGATCCTCGTCCAGCAGCTGCATGAGCACCTGGGTCTCGGGATCGCCGAAGCGCACGTTGTATTCCAGGAGTTCCGGCCCGGAGCCCGTCCACATGACGCCCAGGAACAGCACGCCCCGAGCCACGAGGCCGTCCTTCTGCAGTCCCTGAACGGTGGGTTCCACCAGGGTGGTACGCATGAGTTCGATGTCCTCAGCCTTGAGGAACGGGATGGGTCCGAAGGCGCCCATGCCGCCGGTGTTGGGGCCCTGGTCGCCTTCGAAGATGCGTTTGTGGTCCTGGCAGGCGGGCAGTATCGCGTAGGTCGCATGGTCCGCATCCACATCCACCAGCACATGCAGGGAGAGTTCCATGCCCACCAGCGGTTCCTCGAAGACCACCGTCTTGCTGGCCTCTCCGAACTGGCCGGCCATATAGGCCCGGAAGGTGTCCAGCGCCTGTTCCCCGGTCGTGGCAAGCACTACCCCCTTGCCCGCGGCGAGGCCGTCAGCCTTCAAAACGATGGGATAGCCGTATGGCCAGTTCTGGATCAGCGCTTCGCCCGTAGATAGCTCCGTCACCGTGTGACTGGCGGCGCAGGGAATGCGATGCCGCTGCATGAACGCCTTGGCGAAGGCCTTGCTGCCCTCCAGGCGTGCCGTGGTCGCATCGTGGCCGAAGACAGGGATGCCCAAGGCGCGCACGGCATCGGCCACACCCGCCACCAGGGGCACCTCGGGCCCCACCACCACGAGATCCGGACGATGTTCCCGACACCAGGCCGCGATCCCGGCCGGGTCCTCCAGGTCCAGGGCCGCCCTGCCGCCCAACTCCGCCAGGGCGTCACTGCCGGGAGCCGAGACCAGATCCACCGGCCGCGAAGAGGCTCTCAGCTTCAGGGCCAGGGCATATTCTCGGCCGCCGGAACCGAGAAGCAGGATCTTCATGGAAACCTCCGTTCCCAGTATCACCCAGCCCGGATTGGGTCGGCCATGCGAAGACTTTCACCCTGCCCCTGCGGGTTCCAATGCCATCCGTCAAGAACCATCCCATTGGGTCAAGAATGATGCCCCGGGACCGCGGCCTGGGAGTAGGATGAGCGCGCCTGGAGGTCCTCATGGCCACGATCACCCTAAACGGAAACCCCATCCGCACCTGCGGTGAATTGCCTCTGCCAGGACATGCGACGCCACCCTTCACACTCACGCGCAGCGATCTCAGCGAGATCACCAGCGTGGATCTGGAGGGCAAGCGTGTGGTGTTGAGCATCTTTCCCAGCCTGGACACTTCGACCTGCGCGGAAAGCGTGCGGAAGTTCAACCATCTGACGGCCGACCTGGCTGATACGGTCATGCTTTGCGTCTCCATGGATCTGCCCTTCGCCCAGTCGCAGTTCTGTGGCGCCCAGCAGCTGGATCGGGTAGTCACCGCCTCCGCCTTCCGTCACCTCGACTTCGGCACAGCCTTCGGCATCACCCTGGTGGACGGTCCCATGCGGGGGCTCTTCGCCCGGGCCGTGGTGGCGCTGGATGAAAACGGGACTGTCGTGCACACTGAACTGGTGCCCGAACTCGCCCACGAGCCCGACTACGACTTGGCCATCCATGCCATCCGGAACCGCCACCATCCCTGCCCCGAGGATGCGCTCGAGAGCACGGAATAAGGAAAAAGGTCACCACGAAGACGGGAAGACCACGAATGAAAACAAAGTCCTTTATCGTGGTCTTGGTGGTTAGTCCATCTTGGAGGATCAGGTCTTCGCCATCAGCCGGGCGCGGGTGTAGGGAATGAGTCCGCCGGCGTCCATGATGCCCTTGCGGGCAGCGGGCAGCTTCACCTGGTCGAAGGATTTGCCGGTGGTCCGGTTGAGCACCTGATCCGCGGTGATCTCCAGTTCATCACCCTCGCTGGCTTCGATGCCGGGGCAGATCACAACCTGCAGGCCAAGGTTGATGCTGTTCTGGAGAAAGATGCGGGAGATGCTCTTGGCGACCACGGCCACCTCGTGGCCCTTCAGCGTTGAACAAGCCTGCTCGCGGCTGGAGCCGCAGCCGAAGTTCTCGCCCCCCACGATGATGGATCCCGGTGGGAAGGTCCCGGCCTTCAGTTTGGTGTTGAAGTCCGTGCGGTCGAAGAACGCGAACTGGGGTGTCTCCATAGGCAGGACCGTGGCCATGAAGCGGCCCGGATAGATGTCATCAGTGCTGATGTCGTTCTCGAGCTTGAGGATGACCTTGGACATGACTCACCCCTTCCTTGGGTCGGTGATGACACCTGTGATCGCCGAGGCGGCAGCCACCACCGGGCTACAGAGGTAGACGAAGCCCGTAGGGTTGCCCATGCGGCCCTTGAAGTTGCGGTTCGTGGTGCTGAGGGCGGTTTCATTGTCACCCAAGGCACCTTCGTGGACGCCAAGGCAGGGTCCGCAACCGGAGTTCATCACCACGGCGCCGGCCTTCATGAGGTCGTGGATGTAGCCCTTGTCGAGGGCCTGGCCGAAGACCTTGCTGGAAGCGGGGAACACCAGCATGCGGGTGCCCTGGGCGACTTTCTTCCCGCGCAGGATGGCAGCGGCGTCCGCCAGATCGTCCAGGCGCCCGTTGGTACAGCTGCCGATGACGATCTGGTGGACCTTGGTGCCCAGGACCTGGTCGATGGGCTTCACATTGTCCACCGTGTGCGGGCAGGCGATCTGGGGGTCGAGCGTGGAAACGTCGATCTCCACAGTTCGAACGTATTGCGCATCGGCATCCGGCGAAACACAGGAAATCGCCTCCGTGGCGCCGGTCTGCTCACCGAGATAGCGCACGGTCTCCTCGTCCCCGGGCACGATGCCGGAAGTGGCGCCGGCTTCCACGCTCATGTTGCAGATGGCGAGGCGGCCGCTGGTGCTCATCTTCCGGATGGTCTCGCCGTGGAATTCCAGCACTTTGAAGTTGGCGCCCTGGGCGGTGAGCTGTCCGATCAGGTAGAGGATGAGGTCCTTGGGTCCCACGAAGGGCGGGAACTCGCCCTTCACCACGACCCTGATGGTGGCGGGAACCTCGATGTTCACGGCGATGCCCATGGCCCAGGCCGAGGCCATCTCTGTGGCGCCCATGCCGAAGCTAAAGGCGCCCAGGGCTCCGTGGCTGGTGGTGTGGGAATCTGTGCCCACCACCACGAACCCAGGGCGCACGTAGCCGTACTCCGGCAGGATCTGGTGGCAGATGCCACCTACGTCGCCACGGATGTCGTGGAACTTGGTGATGCCGTTCGCCGTGACGAACTCCCGGATCTTCTTCTGATTGGTGGCGGTCTTGGGCGATTCCGCCGGAACGCGGTGGTCGAAGACGATGGCGATCCTCGAGGGATCCCACACCTTGGGCTCGAGACCGGTGCCTTGGAATACCTCCTGGAACTGGTTGATCACCAGGGCCGCGTTTTCGTGGGACATGGCGAGGTCCACCTTGGGCTCCACCACGTCCCCTGCTTGCACGGAGGACAGACCCGACGCGCGAGCCAGGATCTTCTCGACAACGGTCATGCCCATGGAAACCCCCTCAGATTACGCCTTTGGTTTTCAGTTCGGCCTGCTCCAATCCGGAAAGCCCAAGGGCCCCGAAGATCTGAGCATTGTGCTGCCCCAGCGTCGGCGGCGGTGTGTCCACCGTGCCGGGCGTTTTCTCGAACAGTGGTGTAAGGCCGAAGACCTCCACCTCGCCATGCCCAGCCACCAGCACCTTGTGAAGCACCTTGCGGTGCTGAATCTGGGGCTGGCGCAGCGCCGCTTCCAGATCAAGGATTTCGCCACTGGGAACATCCTTCGCATTGAGCGCCTCCACCCAGTGGGCTGTGGGTTGCTCGGCCAGCTTTACTTCCAGCAAGGAGGTAAGGGCCTTGCGGTTAGCCTTGCGGGTGTCGCGTTCCTGGAAACGCGGATCAGCCTTCAGCTCGGGCAGCTCCAGCACGTCGCAGACCGCCTCCCACTGCTCCTGCTTGTTGGCTGCGATGTTGATGTGACCATCCTGGGTGCGGAAGGTGCCACTTGGCGCCGCCGTGAAGTTGTCATTGCCCATGAGGACAGGTGTCTCGCCGCCGATGAGCAGATTGGCCGCCACCCAGCCCATGAGGGGCATGATGCTGTCCAGCAGGGCCACGTCGATGAACTGGCCCTGCCCAGTGCGCTCGCGATGGAACAGAGCTGCCATCACCGCGAAGGCGGCATTGAGGCCACCGACGGTGTCGCAGACGGGGAAGCCCGCACGCAGAGGATTGAGACGCTCGTCTCCATTCACCGCCATCTCGCCGGACAGGCCCTGGATGATCTGGTCGTAAGCCGGTTTCAGGGCGTCAGGGCCCGTCTGGCCGAAGCCGGAGATGGCGCAGTAGATAAGCCGGGGGTTGATGTCCGCCAGGGACTTGTAGCCCAGGCCAAGGCGATCCATGACGCCAGGACGGAAGTTCTCCACTACGACGTCTGCGTCCTTCACGAGAAGCCGGAAAAGATCCTTTCCCTCCGCTGACTTGGTGTTCAGGGTGATGGAAAGCTTGTTGCAGTTCTGGGCCAGGAAGCTGGTACCCATGAGCTTCCTGTTCAGCTCTGGCACAATGCCCAGCTTGCGGGCCAGGTCGCCATCCTTGGGGTTCTCGACCTTGATGACTTCCGCCCCGAGCAGGGCCAGGTGCAGCGTGGTGAAAGGCCCGGACAACACGTTTGTGAGATCCAGGACCTTAATGCCTTCGAGGATCTTCCGGCTCATGACATCTCCGTTCCGCGGATCGGTCCGGTCTTGTAGACGCGGCCGGGAAGCTCCCGGCCTAAGTGGGCGGCCACGTCGTTCGTCACGCCGATAAGGGCGGCAAGGTCGATGTCCATGCGCTGCCCGACGCGCTGGAGTCCGTGCACCAGGTCCTCCGTGGCTACATTGCCCGCGGCCACTTTGGTGAAGGGACAACCGCCGAGGCCGCCGAAACTGGTCTCGATGGACCGGGCTCCCGCTTCCATGGCCGCGTAGACGTTGGCCATGCCGAGGCCGTAGGTGTCATGGATGTGGGCAATGACCTCAACGGCAGGGTCGAGTGCCAGCACCTTCTGCACGTAACGCCGAACCTGGGCCGGATGGGCATGACCGGCCGTGTCCGCCAGGCTGATGGAGGTCAGGCCAGCTTCTAGGTAGGCGGTGACAACGCCCATGACGCGGGCCTCGTCGATGGTCCCCTCGAAGCCGCAGCCGAAGGCGCTCTGCACGCTCACCTGGACCTTCCGGCCAGCCTGCCTGGCTTCGAGGGCTGTGGCGATGATGTGACGGACGGCGTCCTCGGTGCCCATGCCGGTGTTCTTACGGCTGTGGGTCTCCGAAGCGGACACACCCAGGCAGATGAGTGGTACACCCAGCTCCAGGGCCCGCTCCAGCCCCTTCTCGTTAAGCACCAGGCCCGACAGCACCGCGTCGTGGGCTTCCTTCGCGAGGGTCCGGAAGAGTTCGTCGGTGTCCGCCATCTGGGGCATCCGGTCTCCCCGCACGAAGGACCCCACCTGAACGATGTCCACCCCCGAATCCGCCACCCGGCGGATCCAGTCCAGCTTGACCGCCGTAGGCACCACCACCGCTTCGGCCTGGAGACCGTCGCGTGGACCGACTTCGTGGATGAGGATCGGATTCATGGTTGAGTCCCAGGATTCATCACGAAGACCACAAAGACCACGAAGAAAAGCAATTCCATATTTCAATTCGG
>CAIXHJ010000400.1 GCA_903919165.1 uncultured Holophagaceae bacterium | reverse complement strand
CCCCGTCCCCGAACAGCACGGAAGTCGCGCGGTCCTCCAGGTTGATGATGGTGGACATGATGTCCACGCCGACCACGCCCGCACGGCGGATGGCCCCGGCAGCCACCATGCTGGCGGCGGTGGTGAGGGCGTAGAGAAAGCCCGAGCAGGCGGCGTTCAAGTCGAAGCCGAAGGCGTTGCTGGCGCCGACCATGTCCTGGATTCGACAGGAAGTAGCGGGGAACAGGGTATCGGGTGTCACGGTGGTGACCAGGATCAAATCCAGTTCAGAGGCCTTGAGGCCCCGATTGTCCAGAGCCATCTGGAGGGCTGGGGCTCCCAGCTGAGAGGCGCCTGTGCCGGGTTCGACCCAGCGGCGCTCGCGAATACCCGTGCGGCTCCGGATCCATTCGTCGGTGGTCGCCATGATCTTGGACAGATCGTCATTGGTGACCACGCGAGGAGGGAAAAACTCTCCAGTGCCAGTGATACCAACGGGGGCGGCAAGACGACGGTTCAAGGGGCCTCCGGCACGAAACAGCCATCATCGCATGAACGCTATGCGACGTCAGCGATCTTCCCTGCCTTACACTGACCCCATGCGCACCCTCGCCGTCCTTCCATCCCGTTTCCAGGCCTCCCGGTTTCCCGGTAAGCCCCTGACGGTCATCGCCGGAAAACCGATGATCCAGTGGGTCTTCGAAGCCGCCAGCCGTGCCGAGGGCGTGGATCGGGTGGTGGTCGCAACCGATGACGACCGCATCTCCTCGACAGTGAGGGGATTCGGCGGAGAGGCCTTGATGACGGACCCCGCACTACCCTCGGGTACGGATCGCACGGCCGCGGCCATGGACGCGCTAGGTGAATCCTTCGACTGCGTGCTGAACATCCAAGGCGACGAGCCTGCCATGCATCCGGAAACCGTGGCTGCCGTGGTGGCGCTCATGCGTGATCAGCGGGACCTGCCCATGGGCACTGCCGCCTGCCCCTTCTCCCACATGGATGAGCTCTTCAATCCCAACGCCGTCAAGGTGGTGGTGGATGACCGCCAGCGGGCGCTCTACTTCAGCCGCAGCCCCATACCCTATCTGCGGAACTCGTCGGTGTTCGATCCGGACTTCCGGGCCTGGATGAAACCGAATCAGCTCGTCCACTTCAGGCGTCATCTGGGCCTCTACGCCTATCGTCCCGACGCCCTGCGCACCTTCACTAAACTGCCACCCCATCCCCTGGAGCAACTGGAAATGCTTGAGCAGCTCCGCGCCTTGGCTGCGGGCATTCCCATCGGTGTGGCTGACACACCCCACCTCAGCTTGGGCGTGGACATCCCGGAGGACGTGGCCGCGGCAGAAGCCCTGCTTCGGGAGCGGGGGCTGGCGCGCTAGCGCGCGGGGCATTCCAATTATTTGGGCAGGCTCCTAGACTCAAGACTTGGGCTTTGCGCCCCGTTCCTTGCCAGGAGACCTTGTGAGCCACCATAAAGTCATCGTGATTGGAACCGGCCCAGCGGGCTACACCGCCGCCCTCTATGCCTCCCGAGCGAACCTTTCACCGCTGGTTTTTGAAGGCGTACAGCCAGGAGGCCAACTCACGATCACCACCGAGGTGGAGAACTATCCGGGCTTTCGCCATGGCATCACCGGACCTGCCCTGATGGACGAGATGCGCGAGCAGGCGATCCGCTTCGGCACCATCGTCATGCCCGAGACAGTGCTCAAGGTCGACCTCCAGACTCGCCCCTTCAAGCTCACCACCGACAAGAGCGAGTACACGGCGGATGCCGTCATCATCGCCACCGGCGCCTCTGCCAAGTGGATGGGCCTGGGCAAGGACGAGCAGCTCTCCCGCTCCGGGGGTGGCGTCAGCGCCTGCGCGACCTGCGACGGATTCTTCTTCCGTGGAAGGGAGATCGCCGTGGTGGGCGGCGGGGACACGGCGGTAGAAGAGGCTCTGTTCCTCACCAAGTTCGCCACCAGGGTCCACCTCATCCACCGTCGGGACCGCCTGCGCGCCTCCAAGGCCATGCAGGAGCGCGCCCTGAAGAACGAGAAGATCCACCCCGTCTGGAACAAGGTGGCGCTGGACATCCTCACCTCCATCACCGAGACCCCCATGGGCGAGAAGGTGGAGAAGATCCGGGCCCTCAAGCTAAAGGACACGGTGAACGGTTCTGTATCCGAGCTGCCAGTGGAAGGGCTCTTCGTGGCCATCGGCCACCAACCCAACACCCATCTTTTCGTGGGACAGCTGCCCATGGACGAAACTGGCTACCTCCAGGTGGAGAAAGGATCCAGCCGCACCCCCATCGAGGGGGTCTTCGCCTGCGGCGATGTGCAGGACCACGTCTACCGGCAGGCCATCACGGCTGCCGGAAGCGGCTGTATGGCCGCCATCGATGCCGAACGCTGGCTGACCGAGAAGGGGCTCGCGGAGTGAAGGAACAGCATCGGTAGCAGCTGACCGTGGATGATCTGCATTACCATGGGATACCTACCCTTGGCCCCCCATGAACCTGCTGGTCATTTCCCGCCATGACGACCTCGTTGAGCGCCTGAGGATGGCGTTTGAAGGCACGGGCCACCGCATCCTCCAGGCCAGTGATCCCCTGGAGGCTCTGGCTCAGGATGCCTGGGGTCAAGCTCAGTTGCTGCTTGTCGACGCCGGCGGCGAACCCATGGACGGCTACCGGCTTTGCCGCCTTCTCAGAGGTGAGGCCCGGGTGCTGTTCAGGCACCTTCCGATCTTCCTGATCCTTGACCATGCCCCGACCGAACAGGATCGTCGGGCAATCGAGGATGCGGATGGAGATGGTTTCGTTACCACCAGGAGCACGATCCAGAAGCTTCTCAACCACCTTGGCCCGGTGTTGGCGGGCAGCACCTCGCACGAGGAGAGCCAGTACGTGCCGGTCCTGGCTGTGGGGCTCCATACGAGGCTCGCGCAACGGGCTCACAACCTCCTCCACCACTATGGGATGGAGGTCCACTCCCAACCCACACGAAATGCCCTGGAAGCCCAGCGGGTATTGAAGGCGCCCGTGCTGCTCCTAGGTCTTTCGGCAGGTGGGATCCAGCGCGGGATGGCTACACTGACCCAGTTGCGAGAGGAAAATCTGCTGCCCTATACCATCCTGCTGGGACAGGTGAAGGACGAGGCCGCCCAGCGCAGACTGCTCCTGGCAGGCATCTCCGATTGGTTGCCTCTTCCCCTGTCCGGTCCGCGCCTTCTTCACGCCTGCAAGCGCGCCATCGAGTGGAAGCACGCCCGTCGGATCCAGACCGAGTACGAATCCGCCATCCATGATCTGCGGGAGCGCCGAAGCATGTTGGAGATCGAAGCTGCCGCCTTGCGCAACGAGGTGCTCACGGACCCGCTCACAGAACTGTTGAACCGCCGCGCCTTCGACCAGAATCTGGAACATGCCGTGCGACAGTGGGAACGGCACCGCCGCCCCTTCGTCCTGCTGCTTGGTGACGTGGACCACTTCAAGCTCATCAATGACCGGTTCGGCCATCCGGTTGGGGATGAGGTCCTCCGACAACTGGCTGCACGCATCCGCTCTGCCCTGCGTATATCTGACCTCGCCTTCCGGATCGGTGGAGAGGAATTCGCCGTGCTCCTTTCAGAAACCAGCATCAAGGCAGGTGCCGAGGTGGCAGAGAAACTGCGGCGCCGCATCGACGAGGATCCTGTAGTGCTTCCCTCAGGCCAGGCCATCTTTCCCACCATGAGCTTCGGCTTGGGTGGGCCCGGTGCGATGACCATCGCCACACTATTGGCACAGGTGGACAAGGCGCTCTATCGGGCCAAGCACTTGGGACGGAACCGCGTGGTGGTGGCCAACCAAGGCGAACACCCGCCCCCCGCGATCAGCGTCGGAAGCTGAAGAGATCCCCGAGGCCTCGCAAGTTTAAGGTCAGGTCCACACGGTCCTCGCGGCCTCCGGACATGAGCGAGGTGTTCAAGGCCACATGCGTGAATTTCAGCACGTAGGCCACGCATGGTTGCACATAGGCCAGGGCCACCGAACTGGAGACGAAACCGTGCACCCTGAAATCGTAGTTGGCGCTGAACTCGAACCGGAACCGGTCATCCCACACCCGCTGGATCCCGCCGAACTGGACCCCCTGCTGGCGGACCAGGAACCGGTTGATGCCCGTGGAGAAGTAAGCCAGATTGAAGCGGCCGCCATCATTTGCCTTCACATCGAAGCTGAAGGCGTCGTCGGATCCACCCGCCGAGATGTCCGAGGATCGGCGGAGGCTCAGCCGCCAGCGGTCAGTCGGTTCTACTTCAAGGTCCGTGTCCAACGAAGCCCAGCCTTTCCTGTAGGATCCATCGTTGAGGATGATGGGAGTCATGTGGAACCGCGTGGCCACCTGAAGACGCAACAGGTCCATGAACCCGCCACCCGATACCAGACGTCCCAGGATGTGCTGTTTGAGCCCCAGCTCGATACTCCGTTCCCCGGAGGCGCTGTCGTTGACGCCCGGAGCGTAGTCCACGGGATCGAATCGTTGGATGTAGCCGGCGCCACCATAGCCACTGGTTTCGGTCAATCCGAAATAGGGTTCAACCACATGCCTGAGTTCGCCATGGTAACCCAGGATGGACACCCCCTCGAAACTCCGCCCGACCTGAGGTCCCGATAGGCGAAGGTGGCTGGACAACAGGAATCGGGTCGCCGCCTCCCCGTTCACCTGGAAGGGACTGGTCGACGGATCGACTTCGGTACCGTTCGCTCCGCTGTCCGGATTGAACACAGGAGCAGAGAGGGTGCCGCTGTAGTGCGTGACCCGTCCCATCATCTCGAAATCAGCCCTGAACGGCCCCCACTGCCCCAGCCGGCCATGGAGGCGCGCATCAGCGTCCTGGCGGTCCCAGGCATAGCTCGCATTTGGGGTCGTGGTGCTGCCTTGGAGGTCGTAGGCGTACCGGCCCAGCCTGACCCCTCCATCCAGATAAAGGGGTCCTGACACCGGCACCGGGAAAAACCTGAACTCCCCCTGGGGCAAGGTCTGCCGTCGGAGGGAGGCGGGAAATTCGGGGTTGTAGAAGGGATCCCCTTGGCTTGCCGTAGTGAAGAAGCTGCGCTGCTCGGCCGCGGTCAGACTGAGACTCCCGAAGGTGAAGTTGCGGCCCAGGTAGAGCGCCGAATCGAAGTTCGTGGCACCGAGGCTGCCTAACCCACTGCCATAGTCGGCCGCCACAAGATTATCGGAGGCCTGATTCACGTCTGCGGTCAGCTGCCAGCCATCCTCGCGCTGCCAGACTTCCTTCAGGGAAAATTGGTAGCGTCGGGTATCCAGGCTCTGCGAGTAGATGGACATGCCAGAGATGTTTCCCACATGGGTCACGTCCGGGTGCCAGCGGGCCTCCCCGCCCCACAACATGCCTTCCTTGCTGAAGTACTCCGGCGAGAACGTCGCGTCGGCAGAATTGCCCAAAACCTGATAGTAGGAGAGTCCCACGGTGGCTCCGAACTCACTGGACATCCCCAGCTGGGGAGACAGCAATCCCGAGGTTCGCTCGGGCTTGGCCGGGTAGAGCGCGTAGGGAAGATAGAAGATGGGCACGGTACCCAACTGGAGTTGGGTGTTCCAGAGTGTGGCGAAGCCATCGAGATCCACCTTGAGGCTCGATAATTTAGCCTTCCATCCTGGTTTGTCCTCTGGGCATGGACTTAGGTCCACTTCGTCGAAGCGCCAGGTTCGCAACGTGGTGAAGGCCACGTGGCTGGATCGGAGCGTCCAGGTGGGCGGAAGGTCCATTTGCAGGGCCCAGGCCTCACCCGAACGGAGCGCCCAATTCATCTGAAGGCGCTCACTGCGCAGCCTCAGGTCTGGGCCTTCAAGTCGGACATGACCCGTGGCTGTCAGGAATCCATCGGAAATCCGGTATTCGATGCGGTCCGCCAGCAACAACAAACCCTCGGCCTGGATGGCTCCCTGATCGAGGACCCAGAGATCGGCCTTCTCCTGGAGTTCACCCCGCCAGTCAAAGGGCACCCGGGAATTCCCCGGACCCCGCTCGATCTTGAAGGGGCGGAGGGGCAGCAGCTCCGCGGGCGTGGGGGCATCCAGAGGCTGTAGCGCAGGCGCGGGGGGAAGACCTTGAGCCGCGAGGATGACCGGCAGGGCGCCCAGCAACAGACCTCGGCTTCCCTTCCGGAGGCGGCCCATGCAGGACTCAGTGGGTATGCGGCAGCAGCCGCGCACTGACGAGGAAGATTCCCACGCCCGACAGCAGCGCGAGCGTGCTTCGGAAACCCGACACCTTCTGGACCTCCGGCAGCAGGTCGGAACTGGCGACGTAGAGGGTGAGACCTGCCGTCAGGCCGAGTATCGGACCAGTCGGGAGGCTCAGCATGGTTTGCCCCGCGGAACCTATCAGGGCGGCAAGGGCGAGCGTTCCCGAGGCGAGCAGGGCGCCGCGGTTCCCGAACCCGTCCACCAGGAAGATCGAGGCAATGGTACCGCCTTCGGGAATGCGGTGGAACAGGATGCCGAGCACGACCAACGGCCCCAGGTTGCCCTGGATGGAAAGGGCTGCCGCAATGGCCACCCCGTCCATGAGGCTATGCAGTGAAAGACCCACGAGAGCCATGACACCGCTGAGGGGTGATCCGCCCGTGTGCGTTTCCTCACCATAGTGGAAGTGGAGCGTGATGCCGTGCTCCATGACATGCACCAGCAGGTAGCCCCCGAGCACCCACATGGCATTCGCCTCACCACCCCTCGCCTCCATGCATTCCGGGATGATGCGCACAAGGGTGACCGAGAGCAGGTAGCCCGCCGCCACGCCTGATATCAGGCGCATGAACTGGGCCCGGCCTTGGAGAAAGCGCACCACACCCCAGCCGCCCAGCAGGGTGGCCAAGGAGGCAAGGGGCGCCATCCAGTAAATGGACATTCGGGTCTACTCGGCCTTGGCCTTCTTGGCCCGGGTCGCCTTGGGCCCGGGAGCCCCCTCGATGGACTTCGGAGACTTGCTCTTTTCGGAAGTGGCCTTGGAGGCCTTGGCCCTGGGGACGGCCCTCTTCTTCACAGGGAGGATGGGTTCGGGAGCCGATACCGGGGAGGGAGCGGGAGAGGGTGATCCGGCAGGCTCCGGAACTGAAGTCACCTTGGCCCGGGGCGTGCGTTTGGGCTTTGGAGGTTGCGGGGGAACCGGAGCAACGACCGGAGCAGGTCCGCCAATCCTGGGCCTCGGGCTGGGTGTCAGCAGGCTGGCCACCAAATCCGGGGTAGCCCTGGGAGGCTCAGGCAGAGGTTCCGGCTGAGACGCGTGGATGGGAAGATCCTCCAAAGGCATAGCCTGGGCAGTGACCTCGGCTCCCTTGTCAGCTCCACTTTTGCGGCGACGTCGGCGGCGTTTGCGCTTGGCTCCGTCACTCTTGGATTCGTCGCCGGACTCCTCGGTGCCATCTTCGATCTCCTCGTCCTCGGGCTTGGCACTCTCGAAGAGGGCGCGTAGGCGCTCCCGTTCGTCCAGGGCCGCTCTCTGAAGGTCGCGGCGGTCGTACTTGAAGGCCTCCTTCTTGGCTTCTTTGGGACCTTCGCCGTGGATACCCAGGGCCTTGTCGAAGGAGATGGGGCTGTCCCCGCCCAGCACCACGGTTTCGTCTTCGGGAGCGTTCTTCTCGTGGTGGGGTTTTGCGGTCGTCTTCTCGGCCGAAACCTCCTCAGCTCGCTCGATCTCCGCAGCCATCTCCCCGTAGCCCATGGACCAGTCGGCCTGGATCAGGATTTTCGCCTCGGACTCATCTTCCATCTGCGCCAGTTCACGGCGTTTCTGGTTCAGCACGGCTGCGGCGATGGACGGAGCCAGCTTGACCCGGATCTCGCCGATGCCGCCCTTGGAGAGGATGCCATGCAGGCGGCGCACCACGGACAGCACCAGGGCTTCCATGGTCTTCACCTTGCCGGTGCCCGCACAGGTGGGGCAAGTCTCGTGATTGACGTGCTGCAGGCTCGGTCGGATGCGCTGACGGGTCATGACCAGGACACCGAAGCGGTTGATCTTCCCCACTTCCATCCGGGCCTTGTCGGCCTTGAGGCAGTCCACCAGGCGGTCCTGGACGGAACGGATGTGGGATTCGCGCTTCATGTCAATGAAGTCGATGGCGATGAGGCCGGCTAGATCCCGCAGGCGCAGCTGGCGGGCGACTTCCTCAGCTGCCTCCATGTTGGTCTTGAAGGCCATGTCCTCCACGCCATCGCCGGAGGTCTTGCCACTGTTCACATCGATGGCCACCAGGGCTTCGGTCTGGTCCAGCACCAGGGCGCCCCCGCTGGGCAGTCCCACCTTCCGCCCGTAGACACGGTCGATCTGCTCCTCGAGCTGGTGACGGGAGAAGAGGGGCTTCTTGCCGGTGTAGTGCTTGAGCACCTCGAGGTGCTGGGGCATGGTGCGCTTGAAGAAGGACTGGGCAGCCTGGAAAGTGTCCAGATCGTCGATCTGTACCCCCTCCACATCGGCACTGAAGGTGTCACGCAGGGTGCGGGTGACGACATCGTCCTCCTGCCACACCAGCCCGACGCCATGACGGTGCTTGTACCGGTTCAGCACTTCCTTGTAAGTGTCCAGCAGGTACTCCAGGTCGCGCTGGAAATCCTCCTTGGTCACCCCCAGGCTGGCGGTGCGGACAATCACGCCGATGTCTCCGGGGATGTCCAGGGTATCGATGAGCTGCTTGAAGTGGCGGCGTTCGTCGTTGCCCTCGATTTTCCGGCTGATGCCGTTCACGGGGTTGCCCGGGGTGACCACCAGGTAGCGGCCCGCCAGACTGACCTGGCCGGTCATCATGGCCCCCTTCCCGCCAAGTTCCTCGCGCACGGCTTGCACGAGGATTTCCTGGTCCCGCTGAAGGACATCCTGGATGCGGCCCCGGCGGCCATCTCCGCTCAGGTCACGCGGCAACTCGCCCAGCGGAAGGAAGCCGTTCTTCTGGCCCCCGAAGTGGACGAAGGCAGCCTGGAGGCTGGTGTCCACGCGGATGACGCGGGCCTTGTATAGGTTGCCCTTTATCTTCTCGTTGTGCAGGAACTCGACGTCGTAGTCGAACAGCACGCCGTCGATCAAGGTGGCCACCCGGATCTCTTCCGGATCCGTGGCGTTGATCATCATGGTTTTCTTGGGGCTCAAGGAGGCTCCTCTAGGGGCCCAGGCTCCTGGCTGCGGCTTACGCCCGGCAGGCTCAGCGGCCCTGGGGTTGGGTGTCTTGGGATGGTGGATCGGGAAACCGAAGGGGGCCCTGCCCTGGCTTCGGCCACCCGTAGGGAGAAATCGGGATGGTCGCGATCCTCGGGAAGCGGCGGTGCCTCGATCAACCCGCGGGATCTTCAAGCATTAGACACAGTTATTTCCTCCAGGGCAAGCCACTTCTGGGGGGAAGTTACAGGGATGTCACACACCGTAACAAGGGCCTTCACCCAGGGGACTCAGCATCAGAGCCATGAAGGAGGCATCCATGAGGATCCGAATCCTGGCTCAAACCGTCTTGGCCGCCCTGGTCGGCATGTCCGCCAGCGCCCAGACCATCAAGGTGGACCCCAAGGTCTCCACCTACAAGCAAGTCTCGGGCATCAGCGGGAACCTGAACTCCATCGGTTCCGACACCCTGAACAACCTCATGGCCTACTGGGTCGAAGGGTTCAATAAGAAATACCCCAACGTGAAGATCCAGGTGGAAGGCAAGGGCTCCACCACCGCGCCACCGGCCCTCATCGAGAGCACCAGCCAGCTGGGCCCCATGAGCCGGGAAATGAAGTCCGAGGAAAGCGACAAGTTTGAGAAGAAATTCGGCTACAAGCCCACCAAGGTGGCCGTGGCCATCGACACCCTGGCCGTGTTCGTGAACAAGAGCAATCCCATCAAGTCCCTGAGCATGCAGCAGGTGGATGCCATTTTCTCCAAGGGCCGCAAGGGCGGATACGCCAATGACATCAAGACCTGGGGTGATCTGGGTCTGACGGGAGAATTCGCCAGCCGAACCATCAGCATCTACGGCCGCAACAGCGCCAGCGGCACCTACGGCTACTTCAAGGAGCACGCGCTCTTCAAGGGCGACTACAAGGATTCCGTGAAGGAACAGCCCGGATCCTCTTCCGTGGTGCAAAGCGTCGGTTCCGACCGGTTCGCCATCGGCTACAGCGGCATCGGCTACGCGACCTCGGAGGTCCGGGCCGTTCCCATATCTGATCAGAACAAGAACGGGGGCGCAGCCTTCGAGACCACCTATGAGAACGCTTTGAGCGGAAAGTACCCCATTTCCCGCTACCTCTACATCTACATCAACAAGGATCCCAAGAAGCCCATCGACCCCCTGACCCGGGAATTCCTGAAGTTCGCGCTCAGCAGGGAAGGCCAGGAGATCGTGGTGAAGGATGGATTCCTCCCCCTCACCGCCAAGATGGAAGCCGAGCAGGTCGCGATCCTGAATTAGTCATGCTCGACGCGGCGTGCCGGGGGATTCCTCCGGCACGTCCGTTTATTGACCGGGGCCATTCCTGACCGTTTTCTTGACGAGACGACATGCCGAGCATCCCTTCACATCAGGCCCGCGCCAAACGCGTAGACCGGTTCATGGCCTTCACCATTTCCACCGGTGGCCTCCTGATCATCGGCGCCGTACTGGCCATGCTCCTGTTCATCCTGAAAGAATCTCTTCCCCTCTTCATCCCGCCGCAGTCCAAGTCCCTCGGGACCCTCCTGGCACCTCGCTCCGGCGGCGCCTGGCTGGACGAATCCGGAAAGACCGTCGTGCTTGCCTCCCCGACCGAGGGGTTGAAGGCTTTCCGGTTCCCTGAGGGCACGGCGCTCCCGGTTCCTAAGGAGGGACCTGTCCTGCCTTGGCGCCTGTTCACGCCCCCCAATCCGCGGGGGGAATCCATAGTCATCGGGGCCGATGGTCGTCTGTTCCTTGGCCATATGGCCTGGTCCAAGCCAGCCGGCGAGAACGATCCGTCCCGATGGACTCTGGAACCCAACTGGCAGGGTGGGCTTTCGCTGGAGAAGTTGCCCGACAGCCTCCTTCACTTCAGGATCCTGGAGGCCGGTGGTCTGGGGGGGGGGTCCACCCTGCGGCTCGTCGCCCTCCTCCAAGACGGGTTGGTGTGGACCGAGACGCCCCTCGATGCCACCTCGCCCTTGGCCTGGAAACCCATCACGCAGGATCCTACCCTGCATCCCACGGCCGCCTTCTGGAGTTCGGACGGGAAGGACCTCTTCGTGGGTACGCGGGAAGGCCGTCTGATGGACCTTGATCCGGAGAGCGGCCGCATCCTCTCCTCCGCGGATTTCGCAGAACCCATCCAATCCCTGGGATTCGCACTGGGTCAATCCAGCCTCCTGGTCGGTGGCGCTAAAGGGAGGCTGGCCGCCTACCAGCGGGTCCGGGTGAAGGAGGTCTTCCAGCTTCAGGCCTTCCATGACTTCCTCCGCCTTGACGGACCCGTGCTCGGATTCCAGGCCAGCCAGCGGGACAAGCGCTTTCTCGCCTGGACTGGCACAGGGGCGGTGGTGGATCACTTGACCACGGAACGCCGCATGTTCTCAGCCCACCTTGACGGCCTGGGGATCGCAGCCCTGGCGCCGAGGGGTGACCTGATCCTCCATGCCAACGCGGACAGTGGAGCCCTTCACCTCTGGTCCCTGGATGCCCCCCATCCGGAAGTCAGTTTTGGCCTCCTCTGGGGGAAGACGCACTACGAGGGCTACGAGAAGCCCGAGTACGTCTGGCAGAGCACCGGCGGAACTGACGACTTCGAACCCAAATTCAGCCTTGTGCCGCTGGTCTTCGGCACGCTCAAGGGCACCCTCTACGCCATGCTCTTCGCCTTCCCCCTGGCGGTCCTCGGCGCGCTCTACACCTCCCAGTTCGCCACGGCGCGGTTGAAGAACGCCATCAAACCCACCGTGGAGATCATGGCGGCCCTTCCTTCCGTCGTCCTCGGCTTCCTGGCGGGCCTCGTGATCGCCCCCCTGTTCGAACGGATGGCCGTCGAAGTCTTCATTTACCCCTTCGTGGTGTTCCTGCTCGCCCTGATGATCATGCCCTTCTGGGGAAAGCTACCCCAGCCCTTCCGCAATGCCTTCGGAAGTGGGCGGGAAGTACTCTGGATGGTGCCCGTGCTGCTCACAGGCGTCTGGCTGGCCAGCCTGTCCGGTCCCTGGATCGAGCGCCTGGCCATGGGCGGCAGCTACCGCACCTGGCTCCAATCGGCCATGGGCATCACCTACGATCAGCGCAACAGCATCGTGGTGGGCTTCGCCATGGGCTTCGCAGTCATTCCCATCATCTTCACCATCAGCGAGGACGCCCTATCCAGCGTGCCCCGTTCCCTCACTTCGGCCAGCCTGGCCTGCGGAGCCAGCCCCTGGCAGACGGCCTGGCGCGTCGTGCTTCCCACCGCCAGCCCCGGCATATTCTCGGCGACGATGGTGGGCCTGGGACGGGCCATCGGGGAAACGATGATCGTGCTCATGGCCACAGGCAACACACCCATCATGGACTGGAGCCCCTTCAACGGCATGCGGACCCTCAGCGCCAACATCGCGGTCGAGATCCCAGAGGCTCCACTGCATGGCACCCTCTATCGGGTGCTCTTCCTGGCCGCTTTCCTGCTTTTCATCTTCACGTTCATCCTCAACACCGTCGCGGAGCTGGTACGCCAGCGCCTCCGCCGCCGCTACGAGTCCATCTGATGAGCCGCCTGGTCGAAAGCTTCCGGAGGGGCGGGGTCTTCGTATGGCTTTCGGGCACCACGCTGGCCTTCTGCCTGGCCATGATCCTCGGCCTCGTGGGCTACCTCGCGGCCAAGGGCATGGGGTATTTCTGGCCCCGTCCGCTGGTCCAGGTGCAGACCGCGACAGGCCCCGTGCTCGGGGAGATCACGGGCCAGGAACCGGCTCGCGGAGAAGAGACCGCCAAAATTCAATTCCGGGTCGGGAACCGGGACATTTTTGGCCAAGACTTCCGCTGGATCCCGACCGCCGGTCTGGCCGCGCCCACGTTTCCCAAGGATGCCATCCTCATCGAACGGCTGGAATACGGTCCCTTCATCGGACGGATCGTCTCCCTCAGCCATGAGGGTCGGGTGGTCGCCACGGGCCCTGCCGCCTTTTCCGAAGCCCTGAACCGTCTGCCCGAAGCCGGCAGGTTGAGGCGCCAGATCCATTCCATCGAGAAGGGGCGGGTCGGCGACCTCAATCAACGCATTGAGCGGGTGCGGCTCTCCCGCCGCAAACTGGAGGCAGGAGGCGACACGGCCGGGCTCCAGGCCCTGGACGCCAAGGCAGCCGACCTTCAGACGGCCTACGACCAGTTGCAGGCCAGCCTGGAGCAATCCCGCGCCCAGGCTAGGGCCTGGACCCTGGGTCTGCAAACCGCCGATGGACAGACCAAGGATTGCCCCCTGGGCAGCGTCGTGCGGGTCGTCCCGGCCAACGCCATGACACCCTTTGGCAAGCTGGGCGTCTACCTGTCGCGCCTCTGGGAGTTCGTGGCGGATGATCCCCGGGAATCCAACACCGAGGGCGGTATCTTCCCGGCCATCTTCGGCACCGTGATGATGGTGCTGGTGATGTCGGTACTCGTCGTTCCTCTTGGAGTGATTACGGCCCTCTATCTTCGGGAGTACGCGCGGCAAGGCTGGCTGGTCCGGGCCGTCCGGGTGGCCGTGAACAACCTGGCGGGCGTGCCCTCCATCGTCTTCGGCGTATTCGGTCTCGGCTTCTTCGTCTACGGAGTGGGTGGGGGCATCGACAGCCTCTTCTTCTCCGAAACCCTCCCCACGCCGACCTATGGCACCGGAGGCATCCTCTGGGCCTCCCTGACACTGGCCCTTCTCACCGTGCCCGTGGTGGTGGTGGCCACCGAAGAGGCCCTGGGCGCCGTGGCTCGTTCCCAGCGGGAAGCCAGCCTCGCCATGGGCGCCACCAAGTGGCAGACCCTCTGGAATGTCGTCCTTCCAAGCGCCACTCCTGGCATTCTCACCGGGCTCATTCTCGCCGTCGCCCGCGGCGCTGGCGAAGTGGCCCCACTGATGCTCACGGGCGTGGTTAAGCTCGCCCCTTCCATGCCGATGGACGGCAGCTTCCCCTTTTTACATCTCGACCGGAAATTCATGCACCTCGGGTTCCACATCTACGACGTGGGATTCCAGAGCCCCAATTCCGAGGCGGCCAAGCCCATGGTGTTCATGACGGCCTTCCTGCTCTTGCTGGTGGTGGTCATTCTCAACCTGTTCGCACTGAACCTCCGGCGCAAGCTTCGAGCACGCCTGGGTGGGAGTACCTTCTGATCATGAAACCCGGAGCCACGAAGATGGAAATCGACGACCCGCGCCCCATACCGGAACCTGCGCGCCTGGCGGTGCCTCCTCCACAATCAGGCCTGCGTCCGGCGGCCTTTGAGCAGCCTGACCTGCCCCTGACCGATCCCTCGGTCCTGACCGCGCCCATCATGGTGAAGGTGGAGCGGCTCAACCTCTTCTATGGCGAAAAACAGGCCCTGTTCGACATCAACCTCTCGGTGGCCCGCAACTCCGTCATGTCCTTCATCGGGCCCTCCGGTTGCGGGAAGAGCACCCTGCTGCGCTGCCTCAACCGCATGAACGACCTCATCGACGATGTTCGCATCGAGGGTCGCGCGCTGCTGGGAGACGCGGACCTCTACGCTCCGGAAACCGATGTGATCGCCCTGAGGAAGAGGGCGGGGATGGTGTTCCAGAAGTCCAATCCCTTTCCAAAATCCATCTTCGAGAACGTGGCCTACGGGCTTCGGATCCAGGGCGAAGGGAATTCCAAGGTCCTCGAGGAGGCCGTGGAACGCAGCCTGATGGGGGCCGGCCTCTGGGACGAGGTCAAGGATCGCCTCAAGGATTCGGCCCAGGGCCTTTCGGGCGGCCAGCAGCAGCGCCTCTGCATCGCCCGGACTCTGGCGGTCCGTCCCGAGGTCATCCTCATGGACGAGCCCTGTTCGGCCCTGGATCCCATCGCCACGGCCCGGGTCGAGGAACTCATCCTCGAGCTGAAACGCGACTTTACCATCGTGATCGTCACCCACAACATGCAGCAGGCGGCCCGCGTGAGTGACCACACGGCCTTCTTCTGGATGGGGAAACTCATTGAGACAGGACTCACAGAGAAGATGTTCACCAATCCCGGACAGCGCATGACCGAGGACTACATCACAGGGAGGTTCGGCTGATGCGTCAATTCGACCAGGAACTGAGGGATCTGCGGGATGGCATCCTGTCCATGGCCGGTCTGGCCGAGCAGATGATCGACCTGACCAGCCAGGCGCTGAGCGAGCGCTCGCGGGCCAAGTCCGACGAGGTGCTGGCTCTGGATCGGAATCTGGATGAGTGGGAGCTGAAGCTGGACCGGCTCTGCGTGGACATGCTCGCCCTGCGTGCCCCGGCCGCCACTGACCTGCGCCTCATCGCCTCCAGCCTCAAGATCGTCCCCGAGCTGGAGCGCATCGGCGACCACTGCTGCAACATCGCCCGCCGGGCCACCTACGTGCATCCACCCATCCTCTCCAGCGGGTCGCTGGAGCGCCTGGCGCAGGAGACGCGCAGCATGGTCCGGATGGCTGTGGATTCCTTCATCGGCAGCGATGCGGGCCTGGCCCGCACGGTGATCCAGGCCGACGATTCCGTGGACGCACTCTACGGCAGTATCTACCGGGAACTCCTGCGCCTCATGATGTCCGATCCCCTCTGCATCGAACGGGCCAGCCACCTCATCCTGGTCATCAAGAACTGGGAGCGCATCGCCGACCAGGCCACGAACATCGCGGAAGAGGTCCTCTTCATCCTGGAAGGCCGCAGCGCCAAGCACACCTACCTCCAGGACAACCCCGTTGAATAGTCACAAAGGACCCCATGCCACGCATCTTGCTGCTCGAAGACGACACTGAAATCCGGCTGGGCCTGGAACAGCACCTCCGCCGGGAAGGGTTCAGCCTGATACCCGTCGGCACCGGCAGAGACGCCCTGCTGGCCCTCAACGCCACCGGCCCCAAGCTCGATGCCGCCCTGCTGGATCTCAGCCTTCCCGACATGGACGGCCTGGATGTGCTGCGCGCCATCCGGACTCATCCGAACCTGCGGGCCCTCCCCGTGCTGCTGGTCACAGCCCGCAGCGAGGAGATCGACCGGGTGTTGGGCCTTGAACTCGGGGCGGATGATTACATCTCCAAGCCCTTCTCCGCCCGGGAACTGGCCGCGCGCCTTCGGGCCATCCTTCGCAGGGCCGCCCCCTTCGAGGGCGGCGAGCGCGCCCCCCTGTTGGCCTTTGGCCCCATCGCGGTCGATCTCGACATGCACACTGCCCGGGTGGATGGTCAGGTGGTGGAATTGACCCGACGGGAGTTCGAACTCCTGGCCTATTTCCTGGCCAATCCCCGGCGCGTCCTCACCCGCGAAAAGATCCTCCAACAGGTCTGGGGCCTGGAGTACCTGGGCGAGAGCCGCACCATCGATGCCCACGTCCGCCGAGTTCGCGCCAAGATCGGCGAGGCGGCCGCCGACCTCATCGAGACCGTGGTTGGGGTCGGCTATCGGCTGGGCGGGCCCGCTGATTCCTGAGATCCCAGGTGAAGCGGCAGGATCACGCGGAAAATCGCCCCCTCGCCAGGACGGCTCTCGACGGTGACTTCCCCGCCCATCAGGCGGCAGAGGTGCTTGACGATGGCCAGGCCCAGGCCCGTGCCCGGCTTGGCCTTGGCGGCCTGGGCCCGGTAGAAGCGCTCGAAAATGCGTACCTGCTCAGCCTCGGGGATGCCTGGCCCCTGGTCCCGCACTTCCCAGATCTGACCCTGGCCGGTGATGCGGACCGACAGATCTACCTGCCCTCCCGGGGGACTGAATTTCAGGGCGTTCGAGACCAGATTCTCGATCACCTGATGAAGCCGTAGGGGATCAGCCAAGATCACCGCCCCGGGGGGAGCATCCACGTCCAGTGCCAGCTGGACACCGTAATCCGAGCCCTGGGGTTGCAGGTCCCGAATCAAGGTGTCCAGGAATGCGGTGAGCTCCAGGCGAACCGGAGCCAGATGCAGGGCGCCGCTTTCAATCCGGCTGAGTTCCGAAAGGTCCCCCAGCAGCAGGGTGAGCCGATCCACGGAACGCATGATGGATTGGGCCGTGAATCGTGCAGTCTGATTCAGATGTTCCTCCTGGAGGTTCTCCGCGGCGATCCGGATAGCCGTCACTGGCGTCTTCAACTCATGGCTGACGTTGGAGATGAACTTCTGCCGGGTGGTCTCCAGGGCCTCCTGGCTGGTGACGTCATCCAGTGTGAGCAGGACGCCGGTTACGGAACCCATAGGGGCAAAGGGAATAGCCCTAACGCGTAGGGTCCGGCCGGCCCTCACCATGCGCCATTCACACGACAGGCCCCGATAGGCCTTCTGGACCGCTTCGGGACCCTCCTGGTTCCGGAACACCTCTTTGATCGCCATCCCTTTCGCCAGGGGCGCGCCGAGGCCCAGATGGCGCTGGGCGGCGGGGTTGAACTGCTCCAGGTTCCCGGCAGGACCGAAGAGGATCACTCCTTCCTCCAACCGGGCCATGATCCCTGGCAGCAGACTCTCCTCGCGGGCTGCCCTTTCTCTCAGATCGACATTCTCCTGTTCCAGCGCCGACCAGGCGAGAGGAAGATCCCCCGGGGCACGGGGGCGAGTAACTCCCTGCAACTGGCCCAACGGTTCGGCGAGGGGCCGCACCTGCCAACGAGCCAGAAGGAACAGCACGAAGGCAAGCGTGCCCATCAGTCCCAGCGCCCAAAGGACAGTGGTACCCGCATGGACGATCATGCCGAGACCGAACCCAAGAAAGAGCGTGGAAACCAGGCTGATCAATGCACGGCCAAGAAAGACCGGCGCCCCCGATCCATCGCCACGCTGGGATTCCGGCTGGTCCATGCTCTATGACCATACACCGCTGAAAGCCCGCCGCCCAGTGGGCGCTGGCGAATATACGCTCCAGTAATACCCGTGGAACCTGTACAGTTGGAAGTTGTCACGGGAGCTCCCAATGTCTTTGAATGCTCTGATGCGCTGGCTCAAGCCCAGGGAGATGATCTTTTTCGATCTTCTGGAGTCCGCGGCCGCCAACACATATCAGGCCTCCCAGCTTTTCGACCTGGAGATCCGGAGCGGGGACCCCGTCCGGTTCGCGGACCTGCGGCGGCAAATGAAGGATCTGGAACACACTGGTGACGACCTCACGCGCGAAATCATGGATCGGTTGAACCACACCTTTGTCACTCCCATCGACAGGGAAGACATCATGCAGCTCGCCCACGCCATCGATGACGTGGTGGATAAGATATATGCGATATGCGAACGCCTCATCCTGTACCGGATTGGTCATGTGATGCCCGCCGTCACTGAGATGAGTTCGCTCATCGTCGAGGGGTCGGGGGAGATCCTCCACCTCATCCGCTCACTTAGGAACATGTCCAACCAGAAGGAGATCCGGGACCGCATCCGGCGCGTGCACACGCTGGAGAACAAGGCTGATTCCATCTACCACGCGGCCCTGGCGCAGATCTTCGAAGATCCCAAGGATGCCATCGAGCTCATCAAATGGAAGGAGCTTCTCGAACAAATCGAGGACGCCTCGGACAAGCTCGAGCTTGTGGCGAAGGTGATTGGTTCCACTGTCATGAAGAACGCCTAGGCCGTCCATGCTCGAAGCTTTCTTCATCCCCTCCTTGGCAGTCCTGATCCTGCTGTCATGGGGCATCGACTACATCAATGGCTTCCACGACACCGCCAATTCCATCGCCACCGTGGTAAGCACCGGTGTATTGCCCGCCAAGTACGCGCTGGTCATGTCGGCGGTACTGAATTTCTCCGGCGCGCTCGCGGGAACCTCCGTGGCTACGACCATCGCAAAGGGCCTCGCCGACAGCCAGCATGTCGTTCCCGCAGTCATCGCCGCAGCCCTGATGGCTGCAATTACCTGGGATCTGCTGACCTGGTGGTTCGGCATCCCCTCCAGCACAAGTCACACGCTGTTGGGCGGACTCACCGGGGCCGTGGTCGCCCATGCCGGCTTTGGAGCCCTCCACAGGCAGAAGCTTGAGGAGATTGCCGCTTTTATCATCATTTCCCCGGCCATGGGGTTCATTGTGGGCATGACGCTCATACTGGCCATCTTGTGGATCGTGCGGCACTTTTCAGGACACAAGGTGAATGTCGTGTTCCGGAAGGCACAGCTCGTTAGCGCGGCAGCCATGTCCTTTACTCACGGCCAGAACGACGCCCAGAAGGCCATGGGGATCATCTGTCTGGCCCTGATCGCCTATAAGTTCCACTTGCCCATGGATGCGAAGGCCAAGGTCATCATCCCCCTCTGGATCAAAATTGGGAGCGCGACGATGATGGCCCTCGGAACTGCCTCTGGTGGATGGAAGATCATCAAGACCATGGGATCCAAGATCGTGAAACTGAGGCCCATCCATGGTTTCGCTGCCGAGACGGCTGCCGCGGCAGTGCTCTTCACCACTGCGCACTTCGGCATCCCCGTCAGTACGACCCACAGCATCACCGGGGCCATCATGGGTGTAGGTGCGACCACGAATGCCAGCGCCGTGCGGTGGGGCGTGGCCGGGAACATCGTGGTGGCCTGGATCCTGACCATCCCCGTCAGCGCGCTGCTGGCGGCGGGCTTCCTCAAACTGGTCAATCCCTTCTTCTGAGGAAGTTCCAGAGATGTGACCTGTACGACATTCCCTCGTCACAATCGAACCCCAAACTTGCTATCCCTGCTTCGCGGATGCCCGTCACCGCTTGGTTTCACCCTTTTTTCGTAAAGTTGGCAGAACCGCCATGCCGTCGTCATCACCGTGGCCGATCCTGGACGAGAACCCAGGGAGGTACGACCATGACGATCGAGACCCTCACTCAGCACCCTGAAGGGGCCCGCTATACCGTGCGGTCCCTGGGCAGTGCGGACTACGTCCATCTCCGCCGCCTCGAATCGGAGATCTGGTCCGGAGATGGCGCCGGCGAACTCTGCCCCCATTACCTGCGCCTCTGCACGGAACTCTATCGGGACTGGTGCTTCCTGGCCCTAGAGGGCGACCGGCCCGTCGGCTACGTGCTGAACTTCGTCAAAGGAACCACGGTCTACTGCGCCACCCTCGCCGTGCATCCCGAATACCAGAAGGGCCGCGTGAACTACTTGCTCATCCGCGCCATGGTCTCCAAACTGCTTACTGAGAACGTGGACGAGTGCCGCTTCCTGGTGGAACCCGGCAACAGCGATGCCCGCAGCATCCATAACGCCTTGGGCGCCCGGGTTGTCGAAGAGGTTCAAGATTTCTACGCGCCAGGCGACACACGTCTGTGGTCCGCCATCACCCGCGATGACCTTGAGCGCGTCCGCGCCCGCTACACCCGCCTGAAGCTGGTCTCCTAGTGAGCTGGACGGGCGCCCTCTGGCCCACCGCTGCACTTCTGCCGCGCCTGGCGACGGGCGCCGAACCCCAGCCAAGCATGCACCGCTGGGCCAAGGGTCTGCTGCCGGCCCTGGGGGTGGATCTGACAATCGAGGGCCATCCGAGACCCGATATCTCCCTCTGGGTGGCCAATCACCTCAGCTGGGTGGATCCCGTGGTCCTGATGAGCCTCCGTCCCATGGGCACCATCGCCAAGGGTGAAGTGACCGGCTACCCGCTCATCGGCCGCTGGGCCAGGAGATCGGGCATCCATTTCGTGGACCGGGAGGATGCCACCAGCCGCGCTGCGGCGTTGGCCAGCTTCACGGCCTCGCTGCTGAGCGGCCGACACATGCTGCTGTTCCCCGAGGGCACTACCACCCGGGGGGAGCGGCTGGCGGCTTTCTACGAGGGTGGCCTGCGCGCGGCCTTCGAACTGGGTCTTCCTGCCCAGCCGCTGCGGATCTCCAGTCCCGCCCCGCACTATCCCTGGACCGGGGACGAGACGCTGCTGCCGCACCTCCGGACCCTCTTTGCCACGCGCACCCCTGTCACCCTGTCCGCCGAAGAACCCTTGCATTCGGCCGATTTCAGCGATGCCGACCAATGGATCGCCGCCTTCAGGGCTGCCCTCTCGCCCAGGAGTTCCGATGTCAGCTGATGTCCTCATGCGAGGCCTGCGCACGGGGCTCACGCCCTTCCTTGGTCTGCCCCTCTGCATCGATCCTCGTCCCGCCACGGGCGTGGTGCTGGGCGTCCCCTGCGATGCCGGCGTCATCAACCGTCCCGGCGCCCGTTTGGGCCCTTGGGCCATGCGCGCAGCCTCCATGGGCCTCGGAACCCATCCCATGCCCGAACGGCTCAGGGAAGGCCACCCTGTGCTGGGCCCGGCCGTGACCCATGGATGGTTGGACGGCGGCAACATCCCAACCCTGCCCTTCTCCCTTGCCGAGGCCCTGGAAACCGTGCAGGCCACCGTGGGCGCCTGGGCCATGAACGGCTGCCGCACGCTTCTGCTCGGTGGTGATCATTCCTTCACCCTGGGCGCCCTGCGCGCCCTGGCCCATCAGCGTGGGCCCCTGGGCCTGCTTCATGTGGATGCCCATCCGGATGCCGCCGATGGCGCCGCCTGGGGCACGGACATCCACCACGGGACCTGGCTCCGGCAGGCCATCGAGGAAGGTCTCGTGGATCCCGACCGCCTGATGCAGGCGGGCCTGCGGGCGCCGCGCTTCGACGATGATGAGCTGGCCTTCCTGCAGGCCGTCGGCGCGCGCATGTGGACGCCCACGGACCTGCGTGATCCCCTGATGGCCCTGCGTCTGAAGGAGGATCTCACCGCCGTGGGCGAGGGACCGGCTTACCTCAGTGTCGACCTGGATGCCCTCGACCCGAACCTGGTTGCAGCGGTGGCTGAGCCTGTGCCCGGGGGACTCAGCCTGGCCGAGACCCTTCGCCTCATCCACGCGACGAGACTGTGGCCTGAACCCTGGGTGGGAGCCGATCTCATGGAACTGGCTCCCACGCTTGATGGCGCCGAGGCCAGCGCCCGCATCGCCGTCCACCTCGCCCTCCACCTGCTTGCCTGAGGTACCCATGACACCCGCCAGCTCGCCCCTCGAAGCCTTCAAAAAACACATCGGACCCCTCACCTGGGACGACCTGGTGACTGGGTATGACTTCGGTTTCCTCACCTCGCTGGAAATCCAGATCACGGCGCCCGGAAACGGTCCCGCCGTGGAACGTCTGCGGGCCCTGGAGGGTTCGGCCCTCAAGACCTTCGAAGCCCACCTCTGGGCCGCCTGCGCCGAAGCCGTGGGCAAGACGCCCCGGCCCGGCAGCTCCCGTTGGTCCCAGGCGCAGGATCGCTGGCGAGAGGCTGTCCTGCGGGATGCTCTCGCCACCGACAGCACCGCCGCCCACCTTGCCCGCAGCGTGGAACTCCTGTATGAACAAGTGGGCTGCCCCGAGGACATGCTGGGCATGCTGAAGCCCTCCCAGGGCTGGGCCGGTATACCCGCCACCGTGGATCCCACCGCCGTGCAGCGGTTTCTGGATCGGTCCCGTCAGAACGAACCCCGAAAATTCGGAGCTGCCTCGTAGTTGGAACGCACTGCTCTATGCCCCCTCGCAGTCTGAAGGTGTAACTGTTTGGCGGTCACTTGAGGCCTGGATCAACCGAGGTGGAATATGTACCACGGTGAACGATTCAACAGCTTCACCCACTTGCTGGGTTTAGCTCTGGCAGTAGTGGGCTCGGTCGTGTTGATTGCCCGGGCGGCTCATCTAGGAGACACCTTTCAGATCATCAGCTTCAGTGTCTTCGGACTGTCGATGATCCTGCTCTATGCCTCGTCCACGCTGTACCACGGCATACGGGGTGCAGCAAAGGAGCAGTGGGCCAAGGTGGACCATTGCGCCATCTACCTGCTCATCGCGGGTACCTACACACCCTTCGCTCTGGTCACCCTGCGTGGACCGCTTGGGTGGGGCCTTCTCGGGTTGATCTGCTCCCTGGCAGTCGCCGGCATAGGCAAAGAACTGTGGATGGGGCTTGATTCGGTGCCAGCCGTTCCTTTGTACATCCTGATGGGGTGGTGCGGCGCCGCAGTGGCCGTGCCCCTTGTGCGCGGCCTACATGGCCAGGGCTGGATATGGCTTCTGGGCGGTTGTCTGTCTTACACCGTAGGTGTTGTGTTCTACGCCCTGGGCCCTCGCATGCGGCATGCTCATGGCATCTGGCACATCTTCGTGCTGGGGGGAACCGCTAGCCACTATGTAACCGTGCTGCGGTTCGTCTCCTGAAGGTCAGTG